>NZ_JBKXTT010000007.1:0-234384 GCF_047017445.1 Marvinbryantia sp.
CATACGAGAGCTTCTTCCGCAGGGAATTATTTGTGTGGAGTCCGCTTTGTTTCACTACGGATATAGTGATTTTTCCCCCCGTGAATGGTCGATTGCTGTGCCGAGAACAGCGTCTCGTGCTGTAAAGAACATTGAAGAATTTCCGATGAAGGCTTACTATATTCAAAAGGGCTTTTTAGATATAGGCAAGTCCACAAGCAATTTTAACGGTGTAATATTGCCTGTGTATGACCGTGAGCGAACAATATGCGATTGTTTTAAGTACCGCACAAAACTTGACAATGAAATTTTTAATAAGGCTGTCAATGCCTATGCTGCTGATGAAAAAAAGAACCTTGCAAATTTATCTAAGTACGCAAAGGAAATGAAGCTTTATACAAAAGTTATGAATGTAATGGAGGTGCTGCTCAATGGCTGATATTGCTGCATCTGTGCTTGCACGACTGAAAAACAAGGCTGCCGAAAGCGGCAGAAGTTATCAGCTCTGCTTGCAACTCTTTTGCCAAGAGGAATTTTTGCGCCGTTTGGAAAAGTCCAAGTATGCCGATAATCTCGTATTGAAGGGCGGCTTGTTTCTCTATTCCCTTACTGACTTTGATAGCCGAGTAACGGTTGATGTAGATTTTTTGCTTCGGCAAATACCCAATACACCAGAACAATTAAAGGGTATCCTTGAGGAAATTATTACGGTTCAGACAGGCAATGATTTTGGTGTTGGCGATGTCATTGTGCCGAAACAGGAAAAAAGAAAAATTCCTACTCAGCTTGATGATTTTATTGCACCTACAATTAATACTTATTCCATCGAAACGACCGTTGCTGAAAAAATTGATGCGATCCTCACCCTGATGGAATTTTCCAGCCGCATGAAAGACTATTATGATATTTACTATCTTGCCAATAAATTTGATTTTGACGGTAATGTGCTGACCGAAGCACTCAGAAAAACCTTTGCGAACCGTGAACACAATTTTACAGTGGAGCAGTTTGAACAGGTCAGGGCTTTTGATGATGACGAGGCTATGCAGAAGAAATGGAAAGCTTTTTGCCGTAAAATTGACACGAAAACTGATGATTTTAGTACGGTGTTGATAACAATAAAAGCCTTTTTAGCAAAACCGTTTACAGCAGCAGTTGGAGACAGAGAATTTATTGAAAAATGGTCTGCCGCTAATAGCGAGTGGATGTAATTAGGAGGGATTGTATAATAAGTAATCCAATTAAAGACGCATTTGATAAAGCGTCCTTGACTAAAGATATAGATGAAAGAGATAGTATTATTTTCAATTATCAAAGATACGGATGGTTAGATAGAGATGCTGCGATTAAAAAAATTCAAGAATTAAGGATAAGCGATGAAGATATAGCGGCAGCTGCTGCTGTAAATCTTTCCGTATCTTCTATACCTTTCAGTCAGTCAACAAACGATCAAATTGTTGGGGAGTTAGCTATGCAGAGGCATATTTTGCAGGCAAAGCTGATTAAGAAACAGGCGGAGGAACAGAAATGAAATATGAACTTAATGGTATAAGCACGCCATTTGGAGGAATTTCTTGGAATAAATCTATTTCTGCAAAAGATAAGTTTTCTTTTTTATTGATATATTTAGAATCAAAAAGAATATTAGTTAATCCGATTGAAATGGAAAATAAAGAATGGTGTATAGAATCAGTTTTAGAAATAAAAGATCAACTTGTTTCAATTACTAAAGACACTTCTTTCAAGAAAGATGATTTATCTATTATTCGTAATATGATTGAAGATTGTAATCAGTATTTAGATACAGTTTCACTTTTAAAATTACCCAATATTATATTTAAAAGTAATGAAATAGAGGGCACTTGGGAAGATTTGAATTTTGACAAAGCTATGAAACAGTTTAGAAAATCATTAAAAAAAGAAATCGAAGCAATCGAAAAGCGTCACAGTCTTTCCTTTAATAAAATAATACCAGATGAATTTTAGGGAGTACAAAGAAGCAATCAAAACAGGGGAATTCTCGGATAAGTATAATCTTACAAATAAGGATCTTGAGAAATTTTCCCCTTATTCCCTGCTGAAACAAAGGGTAAAGATGTCGATTACGACCATATTGTTTATGATACATATGATTTTCTCGATAAACTTATAGGGTTTATACTGAGCGATTTGTTCTATGCGGTTTTCCATCAGTATTATCTTTCGTATCAAGACGAACGTGCTGAGCGGTTGGCAAAGTACATCAAATATGGAACAGAAGACTCAACTGAGATATGGATGTTACGATATGGGTTTTCTTTTGAAGAAATTGAATGGTTGAAGCCTTGTGTTGAAAGTATTAATCAAACGGAAATTAAATTTAATGAAAAAATTGAAAACCTCAGCGATGCTCAGAAAAGTAGTATTGCGAAATTTATTTTTTAAAATTGAATGAATTTTGAGAACTTCTCACAATATGTATTTGAACTTAACGCAACGGCGGCAAGGTGGCTGTTTAGCTTACCGCTTGTAAACAAATTCATATACAAAACCTTATAATTTTACTTTAAGTATTTTGCGTGCCGCTGTCCCCATACGCCAATATGCCTTTTTTCCTTTTCGGCGGGTAAAATAAGATCAGGCAAATAATAGTCGCCTTGAAGTGTATAACTGCTACCTGTTTTTTCATCTGTGTAATGCTGTTTCATTTTGTAATCCTCCAATATGATTGATTTTACCTACAATCCGATCAATCTGGCTGGCTACAAAGCCAAAGGGAGAAGCTACTTCCTTATGTAGCCTCTCCCTTGTGAGTATCCTTTTTTACTGGAATTTTACGGAAAACGGACAGCTGAAACGCCGGGTTTCCGATAGCAGAGATGCTGCTTCAGATAGCGGAGACGAGATGCCGCAGATAGCGGAGCATCTGTTCCTTATCCTGCAGAAACTTTTCCGTACACTGAAAATAAGAAACTTTATCTTTGTAGGCTTCTTTAAATACCGGTTCAAACAGAATATCATTCTGCGGCAGGAAGAAGCCTTCTTTTTTCGTAAAGCAGGTGGCGGCGGTGGCTGGCTCCCGATAGTCCTTGTCCACATAGGCGGCGATGCTTTTGTGAATGGCGATATCCTCAAGAGGAAGGTAGTAATAATTTTTATAGTCCGGGAAAAAGTGCTTCAGGGAGCCGCGTATACCGTGAATCTGAAAGGCAAGACGGGTATTTTCGCCCGTCAGATAAAAATGCTCGCCGCGGTAGGAAAAGGGCTTTGGCAGCTTTGCAGGGTACCAGGTCTCGATGATCAGAGAATCGCCTGCCGCATGTCCGCCCGCAACGCCAAAGCTTCCGTTTAAGACCGGCAGGTAGGAGAGCAGCGGCAGGATAGAGAGCATACCGAGCAGATCCTCGTAGTTGTGCAGCAAAAGCAGTCTCAAGCTATCCTTCGAGGGAACGGACGCATACTGGTGATAGATGTCGATCAGCTCGCCGCCGGAGTATTGATCCTCGCGGCGGATATCCAGAAACTCCTCCAGGCTTTTCTGTTTCAGCGCCGGCAGGGACAACAGATTCTTCAGCGGCCGGAGCATACGGTACAGGTCGCGGCTGACAAGTGTGGAGAAGGTGTCCGCAAGCTGGTAAGCGCGGCACTTTTCCTGCAGATAGGGAATGTCAAAACGGTCGCCGTTAAAGTGGATCACCTGGGAAAATTTTCTCGCAAAGGCGAGAAAGGCGGCCAGAACCTGATCCTCCTCAGATGGAGTCTCGGCGAACCACTGGGTAATCTGCCAGCCGGAGGGAGCATAGCTGACGGCTCCGATCAGATATAAAGAGGAGCTGCGCGCGGAAAGCCCCGTCGTTTCGATATCAAAAAAGAGCATACCGGATTTGTTATAATCCTGGAATGCGGTGCCGTTTAAATTTAACTGAATGGGGTAAATTTTCGTAATCATGACTGCATTATAGCGCATTTTGCGGAATCAGGCAAATAAATATTGAAGGAATTTGTGTGGATAAGTCGTGCTTGTCAAGTATGGAAATATATGGTAAAATAAGTACATCTAAGGGGCGGAGTATTCAAAAGGGGTACTCCGTCTTTTTTGCGTGTAAGATCCCGCTTTGTATTGTTTCGGGAATGCGCATGGCATATATGGAGTGCCCGGATGGGGAAGGGAAATCATTTGGGAGGATTTTGCAATGCGTATAAAACAAAAAATAGCAGGAGTCTGTATGCTTGCCGGTCTCTGCTTGTCAACGGCGGTGAACGCACAGGAGCCTGCGGTGATCGATGCGGACTACAGCGCGGCGATGCTCAGCATTATGAGCGAGGGAGAGGTTCCGCAGGAGGAGCCTGTTGAAGAGCTTGCGCAGCAGAATGTGCAGGAGGTTGCCATTCAGAAGGAGTCCTATACAACCGATGTGCTGACGGTGCGTGCGCTGCCGGGCACGGAGTACGAGGAGGTCGGCAAGCTTGCGCAGTATACGAAGGTGCAGGTGACGGGCGTCTGTGACAACGGCTGGAGCCGTGTACAGATGGAAAGCGGGGTCGTTGGTTTTGTGAGCAATGAGTATCTCTCGGACCTTGTGCCGGCAGGGGCGCAGAATATCGGGGAGTCAATGGGCGTCTTTACCGTCACCTATTACTGTGCGTGTGAGCTCTGCTGCGGGTGGTGGTCCGGCGGACCGACGGCGAGCGGGGCGTACCCGGTGGCGGACTGGACAGTCGCGGCAGATCCGGAGGTGCTTCCGCTTGGCACGCACATCTATATCAACGGTCACGAGTATTGCGTTGAGGATACCGGAAGCGGCGTGGAGGGAAAACACATTGACATTTATGTAAATGACCATTCCGTTGCGGTCAACAATGGGGTCGCTTCGGCAGAGGTATTTGCAAGTAAATGATGTTTTTCACAAAAAACGCTAGACTATTTTGGCGTTTTATGAGAAAATATGAGCGAGGTACAAACCGGCCGCAGCAGTCAGCCGGTGTACATAGAAAGATATTTATTATTGAAAGGAGTCTTAAAATGATTTATTCACGCGAAGTAGAAGAAATGTGTCCAGTTGCACAAGGCGTTCATCATGGCGCAGCTCCCATTCCGGAAGAAGCAAAATGGGTTCAGGCAAAAGAGGTAAAAGACATTTCCGGTCTGACACATGGTGTTGGCTGGTGCGCACCGCAGCAGGGTGCATGCAAGCTTACTCTGAATGTAAAAGAGGGTATCATCCAGGAAGCGCTGGTTGAGACGATCGGATGTTCCGGTATGACCCATTCCGCAGCTATGGCATCGGAGATCCTTCCGGGTCTGACTGTTATGGAGGCGCTGAACACAGACCTCGTATGTGATGCGATCAACACCGCAATGAGAGAGCTGTTCCTGCAGATCGTATATGGACGTTCCCAGTCCGCATTCTCGGAGGACGGACTTCCGGTTGGCGCTGGTCTGGAGGACCTTGGAAAGGGTCTTCGCTCCCAGGTTGGTACCATGTACGGCACACTGAAAAAAGGTCCGCGTTACCTGGAAATGGCAGAAGGTTATGTTACCGGCATTGCTCTTGATGCAGACAATGAAATCATTGGTTATCAGTTCGTAAGCCTTGGAAAGATGACAGACTTCATCAAAAAGGGCGACGATCCGAACACTGCATGGGAAAAGGCAAAAGGTCAGTACGGCCGTGTAGCAGACGCTGTTAAAATCATCGATCCGAGAAAAGAATAATAGAGGGAGGTAACAGGAAATGGCTTTATTTGAATCATATGAAAGACGAATTGACAAAATCAATTCCGTTCTGAATAGTTATGGCATTGCTTCCATTGAAGAGGCAGAGAAGATCACAAAGGATGCAGGGCTGAACGTTTACGATCAGATCAAAGGCATCCAGCCGATCTGTTTTGAAAACGCATGTTGGGCATACACTGTAGGCGCAGCGATCGCGATCAAGAAGGGCTGCAAGAAAGCATCTGAAGCTGCAGCAGCGATCGGCGAGGGTCTGCAGGCATTCTGCATTCCGGGTTCCGTTGCAGATACCCGTAAGGTAGGTCTTGGTCACGGAAACCTCGGCAAAATGCTTCTTGAGGAAGATACCGAGTGCTTCGCATTCCTGGCTGGTCATGAGTCCTTCGCGGCAGCAGAGGGCGCGATCGGTATCGCTGAGAAGGCAAACAAGGTTCGTCAGAAACCGCTGCGCGTTATCCTGAACGGTCTTGGAAAAGACGCTGCTCAGATCATCGCGAGAATCAACGGCTTCACCTATGTTGAGACAGAGTACAACCCGTACACCAATGAGGTAAAGGAAGTATTCCGCAAATCCTACTCTGAGGGACTTCGTGCAAAGGTAAACTGCTACGGCGCAAACAGCGTTCCGGAAGGCGTTGCGATCATGTGGAAAGAGGGCGTAGACGTTTCCATCACCGGAAACTCCACCAATCCGACACGTTTCCAGCATCCGGTTGCAGGTACCTACAAGAAGGAATGTAACGAGAAGGGCAAGAAGTATTTTTCCGTAGCATCCGGCGGCGGCACAGGCCGTACCCTTCACCCGGACAACATGGCAGCAGGTCCGGCTTCCTACGGTATGACAGATACGCTTGGACGTATGCATTCTGATGCACAGTTTGCAGGCTCCTCTTCCGTTCCGGCTCACGTTGAGATGATGGGTCTGATCGGTGCGGGCAACAACCCGATGGTTGGTATGACGGTGGCGGTTGCGGTAAGCATTGAGGAAGCTGCAAAAGCAGGCAAATTTTAATTAAAAAATTCTTTAAAATCAAGGGTTTGGAGCTTTCGGGCAGGTCCCGAAGGCTCCTTTCTTTTTCAGCTGATAATCGCGATTTTCAATGGAAAATTGGGTTAGATTTGAAAAAAGTCAACATTTGGTCAACATTCATTTTCAATGTTGACCAAATGTTGACTTTTTTGATATGATTTGGCTTTGCGGCAGGCAGAATATTTTAGTATATTAGTCATACATGCTATTTAAAATTGCAAAGCTGCGTGTTTGAATTGTTTCTGTTAAATGATCCGTGTATATATTTGTAGTAGAAAGATTTACATGTCCTAATCGTCTTTGTATGTAAACCATATCAGCTCCGTTTTCTTGTAACATTGTAGCGTGCGTATGGCGTAGACTATGGAAATCAAACTCAGGGAAATTCATTTTATGATGGATTACAGATGAAGTATGTTGCATAGTACGTGGCGCAATATATTCTCCATTTTCTCTAACCAGTAACGGCTGTATTTCTACGCTCCCTAAATTGTCCGAGAGTCGGTTCATGGCAGGCGGAAACTTTTCTGGTCTTTTTCCTCCATATATCAATGGTACTTCAACGTAATAGTGTTTATAAAAATTACCATAATAAGTACGTGCTCTATCTTGTTTTTCAATTTCTTTTCCTAACAGTTCCGTTAATTCATTGTCAATATCAATTACTCGATAAGAACGGAATTTAGGTTCTGAAAAGTACCAGTAGCCGTTACCGGCTCTTGAGCTTCCATTATCTAATTGTTTTTGTTTTACAGAACGAGTTTTATCTTGATACCAGCTCTGACGAGCAAAAATAATTATTAATAAAAACCTCCCTTTTTCAGGAGAATTGCGAGATAATAAAGTTAGCTCGAAAACTTTTTTCTTCGCAAGCCCGAAAGAAGGGAGGTTTTTCCAGCAAAAACAAAAGAAAAAATCATGAGAAAAGAATCAAGGGAACACCTGGCACGGTTTAACCTTGCCTGTGAATTGGTAAAGGTGATCCGCCACTTTTTCCCGGAACTTTTATCCTTGTTAAAGCAGGTGGAGGATCCAAGGCACCAAAGCTATATCATCTATAGCAACCATGTCTTACTGATGACACGGATCCTGTCATCTATATTTTATATCAACAGCATGAGGAGTACAAGCGGAGAATTTAATGATGAAACTGTAATTGAAAATATTGGGGTGTTGTGCGGAGAAGAACTAAAGGAGCTGCCTTATTGGGAAACGATCAACAATTATCTGAAACGGTTTTCATCGGATGAATTACAGAAAGTTGTATGTCGGCTGGTATACAGGCTGATCCGGAGCAGAGCTTTCGAGGATGCGCGGCTTCGAGGAAAATACTGGCAGATTATTATAGATGGGACACAGTTGTATCGGAGCAGAAAAGATCTGGGAGAACACAGCTTGTTCTGTCGAAAGAAGAAAGGAACTGAGGGAGAATATACGGAGTATTACTATTATGTATTGGAAGCAAAGGTCATTCTTCACGAAAAGATTCAGGTGAGCATTCTGACAGGGTTTATCGAGAATGAAAAGCGGGAAGTGGAGAAGCAGGACTGTGAGCAGGAAGGTGCAAAACGGCTGATGGAGCGTTTGAAACAGGAATTCCCGATGCTGCAGATCTGTATCTGCGGGGGACAGCTTGTATGCGAGTGAAGGATTTTTTAAAGAATGCCGCAGGAAGAAATGGAAATATATTTTACGATATAAGGAAGGGAGCATCCCCAGTATTAACCAGGAGTATCAGGTATTAAAAAAGCAGGAAAAGAACCTGCAGGAAAAGCCGGAAGGAGTATATGACTATGTTACAGGGATTGATTACCGAGGAGAAAGCATCAACGTAGTGGAATACGAGGCCGTGGAAGAGAAAAAGAAGTTTTTGTTTGTAACGGATCTGAGTATCACGGGGAGAAATGTAAAAGAAACAGCGGAACGAGGAAGATGGAGATGGAAAATAGAAAATGAAGGATTCAACGCACAGAAAAAACAAGGGTATTATCTGGAACACCGGTTCAGCCATGATTACCAGGGGATGAAGAACCATTATTATCTGATACAGATTGGGCACATGATTGCACAAATCATAGAAGCCTGGGAGATGTTGTGGGAAAAAGTAAAGCAGAGCAGGAAGCAAAAGCACCGGCTCCTGCTCAATGCGTGGAAAAACAGACGGATAAAAGAGGATGAATCAGAATTGGAGAAAAAAATACAAGTGAGATTTGTGTACAACTAACGAAAGGAAGTGATGAGGGAAGATAAGGGGAAAAGAAGGGTGCATAAAGGGAAAAAGAGGGGAAGTTTCGGCTTTTTGAGAACGAACAGCCAGATGCAATGAGTAAAAAAGCCAAAAAGACGCTCTTTATATAAACAAAATATATTTTGCTCGTCAAAGCTGATATTGAGAAAAAAGAAAATGACTTTAGCCGCAGAGTATGATAAAATAAAGAAGCATAGTCAATATTAAGTCAGAGAAAGGGGCGATGATAATGACAAAGCTGAGACAGGATGCAATAACACTATTAAATGAAATTCCAGAAGACAAATTAGTATTTATTATACAGATCATGGAAGGGGTAGCCGGGCTGTATGGGCAGGATGATGAGCGGAGAACAAAGGCCTTTCAAACATTAGAGCGGCTAAGAAAAACGGATGTGGTTGATTTAGATTACAAGGAGGAGTTAGCATCTTATCGTGAGGAGAAATATGGGAATGCGGGTGTTGATTGATACAAATGTTGTTTTAGATTATATACTAAACCGCGAGCCATATTCTGAGTCAGCAAGAAAGATTGTGGCAGCCTGTGAAAAGCGGAAGATATCCGGGTGCATTGCGGCACATACAGTTTCTAATATGTTCTTTATCTTACGCAAGGTATATACCATAGCAGAGAGAAAAGAAATACTGCTTGCCGTATGTACATTATTTGATGTAGAGTGCGTGGATACAGGCAAAATTCAAAATGCATTGAAAAATGATGAATTTGATGATTTCGAAGATTGCCTGCAAATGGAGTGTGCAAAAGAATATCATGCAGATTATATTGTAACACGCAATGTTGCAGATTTTTCAGGAAGCGATATTCCATGTGTAGAGCCGGAACAGATGTGTGAAATGTTCCAGGATATTTTAGGTTAAGTGGTTATTGATAGAAGTCTGAGATTCCCCTCTGGAAGCAGATTTGCTGAAAGAGGGGGTTTTTTAACTCAAATTATGTATTTGAAGTTGTTTCACATTATGACAGCAGCAGAAACGGGATTCGATACGCCAGAGATGCCTGAAGCTTTATGAAATCTGCCGGGAGCTAGATCTTCGATGCTGCCGCATGACGTGGGATGTGGGAGAAGATGGATTGTGGAATGGAGCCTATAAAGGGATTGATGATTGGATCTTAAGAGATACTATGGAAAAGAAACGGAAAGCTGCGTGATTCTATTGCCTTTACAATATAGATGAATAATGATATAATTATATCAAAAAAAAGATATATGGAGGTGACGAGATGATTATAAAAGCATCTGCAGCTTTAAGAAATGACTATACAGCAATCTCTAACCTTGCCAAAGAAACCAAGGAACCTATTTACATTACCAAGAACGGAGAAGGTGATGTAGTAGTCATGAGTATAGAAGCTTTTGAAAAGCGGGAGCAGATATTGGAACTGCGGGCAAAAGTATTGCAGGCAGAACAGGAACGCATTGCCGGGGAGCCGACGTTAACTGTTTCCGAAGCGAGGGAAAAACTGAGGGAAAGACTAAATGGCATATAGGGTAGAGATTCTTCCGACCGCGTGGGAAGATTTAAAAAGGATTGAGGATTGGTATGCGGTACAGTTTGATGTAGAAACTGCGGTTAAAGTCAGCGATCATATCCTGGATGTTATTGAACGCTTGGAGCAGTTCCTGGATTTTGGATCAATGATACCAGATACGTGGCTGAATGAACAGGGATACCGCATGGTAATTTGTAAAAAACATGTTGCCATTTACAGGAAAATTGATAAAACAGTATATGTATACCATATTGCGGATACTCAGACAGAGTATACAAAACTGTTTTATTAAGAAAACGGAATGAAAGAGATTTATCTGTCACAGGATGGTTGTGGCCGGACAAAAAGGAATCTGCATTGCAGGTTCCTTTTTGTCTGTCCGGGATCAGCCGCAGAAAGCAAGGATGCGGCGTGGTTGGAAAAGACAGTTTTCTATGGAAACCAGAACATATATCAGGTCATGAAGGGGGAAAGATAGTTGGGAAAAGAATCATAGAAAAGGGCGCGTTGCGAGTTCGCTGGCTTTTGCTTTGTGCAGCACTGCGCTCATTCTGGCAGGAACTTCTGCAGCAGCCGAAACAGACGGAATACATCAGAAGCAGACACAGGAGAAGAAACAGGGCGAGAAAAACAAAGAGAAGATTATTCTAAAGATAGAAACAGATACCAGACAGATCCCTGCGGCCAGGCAGGGAAGGTCTGGTATCTAAAAAATAAGATTATCGGGAAGTTACGGGTGCTGTGATGGCACCCGTTTTTTTCGCAGACCGGAAAGACAGATGTAATTTTAAAAAGCTTGCCGGGGCTATTAGATGCAGGAGAGATGAACACGGTTCCCGCGGGGACATATGGAACGGAACAAAGACCGCAGAAAAGCGGCGGATTTAAAAGAAGGGAGATTATGATGTTTCAATTAAAAGAAAAGAGCAGGGAAGTAACAAATATGAGTGAAGTAAAAGAACAGCCTTTAAACTGGCTTTGGTATCCGTATATACCGTCTGGAAAGATTACGGTTATCCATGGTGCGCCGGATTCCGGAAAAACCATGTTTGCCTGTCAGCTCATGGCAGCATTTACAAGTCAGAAGAATCTGGAAGGGATGGAGGAACACCCAACGGGAAATGTGCTTTATTTCAGTGCGGATGATGATCTTTCCGACATGGTAGGACCCAGGCTTATAGAATCCGGCGCGGATCTGTCCAGAATATTAGCTGTCAATGACATGCTTCCCTTTACTCTGGCAGATGAAAGTATAGAAAAACTGATTGAAGACTTTAATATTCATGTGATGATTGTTGATCCTATTCAGGAATATCTGGAATATGAGGTTTATGGGGATGAACCGGAGCTGATTTATCCGATCCTGCATAAGCTGGAGGGGATTGCGAAGCATACCGGTTGTGCAATGATATTGATTGCCTATTCAGATGGCTTGGGAAGTGAAAACGGGAATATATGGAAAAATGAGTTTGCAGAAAAAATCAGCAGCGTGCTTTGTCTGGAGAGGGCGGATATGGAGACAAAGGAGAGCTGCCTAATTCACGAAAAATGCCTTCTTGCACCGGAAGGGGAGAAAAAAACGGTTGCTTTATTTCAAAACAATAAAAACTGATTTTTTTAAGATTTTTTAAGATTTGCATATTTTGCTGTTATTGAGTTGGAAGCCTTGTAACCTGCTTTCTGCTCATGCCTGCCGCTGTGAGGTAGTTGTACATTTGCAAAAGGCAAAAACGGACGGTAGCATTCTGGGTTATCGTCCGTTTAGGTGATTTTATTCTATAATTCAGTTTTCAAAAACAATATATATAGTCATTATCTATTTTCTCCATTTTTCCTGAAGTAAAGAAACAATAATCAGAATTATAAAAGCGCCAATATCCATAAGGTTCTTTCTCACATTAGGCCACTTATATATTACCGGATTCAGATTTTGCCAATTTGAGCTGCTGTGCAGGAAAAACACGATTTTCAGCAGATTTTTCTTGAATTTCTGACTTTTCTGCTGGTGAGGAAATGCTATGATAAGAAAAGATCAGAATAGAAAGAAGGCATCAACGATGGAAACGATCAGAGTAAATGCAAAAGAAAATGGAAAGAAGATAAAAAAATACTGGAATACCTGTATCGGAGCAGGAAGAGCCGGTGAGGGATTAAGGGCAGTGTGGCAGAAACAGCTGCAAATGACGGTAAGAGACTGTGGATTTCGATATATCCGTTTTCACGGACTTCTGTGTGATGAGATGGGCGTATATCGAAAAGAAGGGGAAAAGGAATTTTATAATTTCGCCTATATAGATATGCTGTTCGATGCGCTGTTGGGGATGAAGATCCGGCCATTTGTAGAATTCGGATTTATGCCGGAAGCGATGGCAAGCGGAGACGGAACCCAATTCTGGTGGAGAGCGAATGTAACGCCGCCTGTTGATTATGAAGCGTGGGGGAGGCTGCTTGCCGATCTGGTCAGACACTGGATCGAGAGATATGGGCTGGAGGAAGTGGAGCAGTGGTATTTTGAAATCTGGAACGAAGCGGATCTCCATGCTTTCTGGTATGGGACAAAATCCCAGTATTTCCGTCTCTATCAGACTTCGGTAAATGCAATAAAAGGTATCTGCGAAAGACTGCGTGTCGGCGGGCCGGCGACCAGTAATTTTGTGCCGGATTCCAGATTTGACGGAGAAGTGGAAGACGTAAGCGCTCATAAGACGAATCAGGTGGAGGATCTGCAGAGTCTGGAATGGAAAGGCACATGGATTGAGGATTTTCTGCGCTTTTGTGAGACAGAGCATTTGTCGGTTGATTTTGTGTCCACACATCCGTATCCGACAGATTTTGCAGTAGACAACCAAAGAGAAGGAACCGGATTGAAAGGCAGGTCGCGGTATGTGAATGCTCTGCAGGATGACCTGACATGGCTTAGGAACACGTTAGACGCCAGTGTATATAAAGATGCGGAGATCCATCTGACGGAATGGAGTTCCAGTCCGACGTCAAGAGACTGTAGCCATGATTCTCTTGCCGAAGCGGTATACATTATAAAATGCAATCTGGATTCAGAAGGGTTGGCAGATTCCCTCTCCTACTGGGTGTTTACCGATATCTTTGAAGAACAAGGACCAGGCCCGGAACCATTTCACGGAGGATTCGGCCTGCTCAATATGCAAGGGATTAAAAAACCGGCATATCATGCATATCGTTTTCTGAATCAATTGGGAGAAGAAGTGATCTGGAAAACAGAGGGAGCTATAATTACAAAAAATCAACAGGGGAAACTTCGGGCGCTTTTTTATCATTATCCGAAAGAAGTCGCAGAATCTGTTCCAATTTCAGCATATCCCGACAGAAGGACGATTGAAGAATTCCAAAAACAAGGAGAAACGGCAGAGCTCTCTATGTGTATTACCAAGTTAGCAGCGTCATCGTCTTTCAGAATGGAGATTTTGGATCAGGAAAGTGGAAACGTAGTAAAACTATGGGAGTCTTTTGGCTGTCCGTCAAATCTTACACGGGAACAGGAAACGGCGTTGAAAACCTGTGGGGAGAATCTGAAAGAAGAGATGCTGGAAGCGGATGAAACGGGAATCCTGAATCTGGATCTGACACTGAAACCGTGGAGTGTTGTTTTGATTTCAGAGCAGTAGGAAACAGCAGGAGAGGGAAAGTGATGAGAGCAGAAGTATTTGTAAATCCGGACAGGGTGATATCGGAAGTATCTGCCGGTATTTTCGGGAGTTTTATTGAAAATCTTGGCGCATGTATCTATGGCGGGGTTTATGATCCGGGAAGTCCTGCGGCGGATGAGGATGGGTTCCGGATGGACGTGATAGAAACAGCGAAAAAAATGGGAGTGACTTCAGTTCGCTTTCCCGGCGGCTGCTATGCGCCGTATTATCATTTTGAAGACGGAATCGGACCGAAGGAACAACGGCCGAAGACACGATACAGAACGCATTATGATAATCCGGATAATTCGTTTGGAACAGACGAATATATCAAGTGGTGTAGAAAGATAGGTGCCGAACCGTTTATCTGTATCAATATGGGAACCGGAACCCCGGAAGAGGCAAGAAACTGGGTGGAATACTGCAACGGTTCAGTTGGAAGCCGTTATGCGGATCAACGATGGGAAAATGGTCATAAAGAACCTCATGGAGTCAGGCTGTGGGGTATTGGAAATGAAGTTGGCGGAAACTGGGAGCTTGGATATTTCGATCATGCAGGAGATTATGTGAGACGGGCACGTGAATTTGCAATGGCGATGAAAGAGGCGGATCCCTCAATTAAACTGATCGGCTGTGGTGCACATTTTCCGGTACTGGATGGCATTTATGACGCACCAACCGGATATTTCCCTAATCCGTCTGATAATTGGAACCGGGAAGTACTGGATCGTATGTTTGAATATCTGGACTATATTGATCTGCATCACTATATCGGACATGACTACAAAGATGATATTATGCAGACATGGGAAAAGATGGGAACAGAAAAGGTACATTATTATCTGAATGAGCAGATGCAGATTTTAGAGGACGCTTACCGGATTATGCGGGAAGATATCCGTCTGATCAGGCATAAGCATGGGAACATGAAACCCATCGGCATTGCGCTGGACGAGTATAATCCATGGTATCGCGCCGATGAGAACATCTGCTGTAACTATACTGCAGCAGACGGACTTTTGGCGGCGGCCTATTTTAACATCTTTATCCGAAATGCGGATGTCGCGGTGCTGTGCAACATGGCACAGCTTGTGAACGTACTTCCGGCAGTGATCGTAGAACCGGGCGGAGGTAGGTCCTTTCGGACGGCGGTATCTTATGTACAGGAATTATTTCTCCCCAATAAGGGACTGGAGGCGGTGGATATCTGGGTACAGTCGCCGACATGGGAGGGAGCTTATTATAAGGAAGTTCCTTATCTGGATGCTTCCTGCAGTTATGACAGAGAAAAAAAACGATTAGTATTGAATCTGGTAAACAGACATATAAAAGAAGACGTAACGGTAAGTTTCGGAATAAAAGGAAAAACGGTAGGAGCGATTTCTGGGAAATTTTTTGGAAATACAGAACCGGATACAGAAAATGATCTGGAACATCCAAACCGCCTTTCCCTCAAAGAATTCCGGTGTACAGAACCATCTGGAATTGTAATTCCGCCGCTTAGCGCGGCAGTCCTGAATGTAGAACTGATATGAATATTCGGATACCTTTGCCTGTACGGCTTGTTGTGCATTAATACTGGTGAAAAAGATTTCGAGGAAAGGGAAGAATGATGAAGATCGCATTGCTGCAGACAAAGCAAAACAAGTTGTATGATTTTGAACACAGAGAAAATATATGGACGGAAGCAGAAATTCTGGACTGCCAAAAAGAGATGACAGAGAAGAATCTGTTGCTGGCGAAACGGGCCGCGAGTCTGGGAGCAGATGTAATCGTGACTGCGGAAGCAATCAATTTTGCCGGACAGCCAAAACAATATCAGGGTGACTACAAAAAGCTGATAAAAAAAACGCAGGACAATATTTTGGAGAAGTTTTTACAGACGGCAAAAGATTCGAAGGCATATCTTATTGCGGGAATGTTTTATGCAGATGGAGAGAACGAACTCTCTAATTGTGCTTTTCTGCTTGATCCTGATGGTGAGGTGAAAGCGTGTTACAAGAAAATTCATCTGGCGGGGGACGAGAAGACATATCTGAAGGCAGGAGAAGATTTCACTGTGACAGATACCGGATATGGAAAGTTTGGTTTTGCAATTTGCTGGGATATGCAGTTTCCGGAGACAGCAAGGATACTGGCGCACAAAGGTGCGGATATTATTTTTTGTCCAACGTGGGGATGGGAATGGATCTATGGGCCTGCACGGGCTTATGAAAATGGAATCTATACTGCCGCCGCGATGGGGGTGCCATATTGGATGGATATTCAAGATCTCCGCAGTCCGAGCCAGATCATCTCGCCGGACGGACGGATACTGTCGTCCGGCAATTGTACAGGAGATGACGTGGTTATCGGAGAGGTGGATCTGAAAGCTGCAAAGCGTTGCCGGGAATCGCGGCTTTTGGAACGGAAGCCGGAATTGTATCAAGAATTATTGCAAGTATAGTACAATCAGAAATAGATTAGCCATAACAGCTTGGATTGGCTGTTATGGCTGAATTGCGTTACGAATAATTCTACGGAATAATGAGAAAATATTGCAAAATCCGCAGAATGGAATTATCATGAAATACAAGAGGCGATGCATCAGGAGACGATGCCTTACGACCGCAAAAAGAAGATTAGGATGTAAAAGAAGAGTAAATGAAACATTCGGAGTGGGACAATGGGAAAAGAGAAATTACGGAGGATCATCAAAAAGAACCGTGGTATCAGGAGAATTGCAGTGGGATGCCTGACAGCTGCCGCTTTGTTCGCATTAATTTTTGCTTTTTATAATAGGCATGCCGAAGTGGAAAACACGCAGACGGAGGAGAAAACCGTACTGATCGTGACCTTCGCGTCGGGGGACGACGGATGGAACAGATCAGTGAGTCTGGTGTGTGCCGCATTTATGGAAAAGTACCCGGAGATTGAGGTGAGACTGCAGCCTTCCACAAGGACGCAGAGCGGATTTTACGACGACTATTTAAAGCGGCAGACTGCCGTTGGCGAACTTGGGGATGTGGTGGAGGTAAAGGATATCAGGATGGCATATGAGGAAGGTATGTTCTGCCCGCTTCCGGATGAGCTGACAGACCTTCTGCAAGATACGTGGATGGCTCCTGACGGCTGTGTGTATACGCTGCCCGGCGTCAGGCTGGAGCAGGGGATGATTTATAACAAAGATGTGTTTGACGCGCTGGGGCTGACGCCGCCTTCCACCTGGGAGGAATTTGAAGTCCTGTGCGAGACGCTGAAGGAACGGCAGTATACACCCCTAGTGGTAGGGGGAGGCGATAGCTGGCATCTGATGTTCTGGTGCAGGTATTTTTTTAATTCCTGTGTAACGTCATCGAACCCATCGTGGCAGAAGGATTGCACACTGGGGAAGGTGTCGTGGACGGAAGAGGAACCGGCGGAAATGCTGGATCGGTTCGCTGGACTGTTTGAAAAAGGATACGTCAGCCGCGGCTATGCCATGACTGGCGATGCTGAGACCTGCGAGTACATCGCTAACGGCAATGCCGTTATGCTGTATTCTCTGTGCAACCAGATCCCGAAGATACAGAGCCTGAATCCGGAGATACGGCTTGGCTGGTTCTTTATGCCGGATGATGAAGGCCGGAAATATTCCTTTACCGACAATCAGTCCGGGTGGGGTATTTCAGCGGAGTGCGGAAACGATGAGAAAAAATATGACGCTGCAGTGAATTTTCTGAAGTTTTTTTATTCCGAAGAAATTTACGGAGAAATCTGCAGCCTGATGAATGCGCTTCCGGTGACAAAACAGGAAATTCCGGTAGAAAATGAGCAGCTAAAAGCAATCAGCGAAGAGGTCGGCAGTGGAGTACTGAAGCCTGAGATGCAAATCGGGGATGAAGATACGCCGGAAGGTTTCCGGAATTTTTTGTGCGCAGGTTTGAAGAAAGTGCTTGACGGGGAAAAAACAAAAGAAGAGATGTTAAAAGAATACCAGCAGGAATGGGAAAGGGCGGTTGCGGATGCAGGATAAGAAACCGGAAGAGAAGAAGCGCATTTATAGCAGCATGTTTGTAAAAATGTTTATTGCTTTTATTCTGATTGGCCTGATTCCGCTTTTGCTGACCGGACAGATCCTTTATATGCGGCTTTCATCCAGTGTGGAGGAGGTTATGATAAGCAACGCGTCACAGATGGCGGTGAACATGGGAAAAAACGTATCCGACCTGATTGGAAAATATGATGATATTACGCAGTCTTTGTACGATTATACTTCCGATGATTATCTGTACTTTTATGAGCTGTTGGATGATACAGAGCTGGAGGAAGAAGAACGGGAACGCCAGATTACCAATATTCTTTACAACATAATGAATATGGATCGGTCCATTCAAAATGTCCGGTTTATCTATGATAAGATTTATAATGTGAGCCGGGATTCCACAAAGAATATGGATATCCGCAAAGTGTTGGACGCGCAGTGGAAACCGCGGGAGGAAGATTTAAACAGCCTTTATATCATGCCGACTCATTCGGAAAGCAACTATTATTATAATTCCGAAGAAAAGGTGTTTACTATGGCGCGGAATTATATGGATGTGTCAACGATGCGCACGGCAGGGAGCAGGCGCATGGGAACTTTGTATGTTGATTTCGATCCATCGGAGCTGGAGATTCTGGAAGAGGGAATGGATATGGGGGAGGACAGCGAGGTCGTTGTGGCAGACGCAAAAGACGGTACGGTCATATACAGCAGGGATTCGGAGAAGGTGACACAGAAAAACCAGAGCATCAGCGGCATTCTGGAAGCCTTGGAAGGCGAGAGCGGGGTATATCGGACAGAAGACAGCATTTATGCATATTGCAGTGTAGAAAATACCGATTGGAAAGTACTGGCAAGTATCAGCAGGCAAAATATCGAAGGAATGTATATGGACAGCGGCAGGTTTGTTCTCGGGATGCTGGGAGCCGCTGTGCTGATTCTTGTGGCGTTTTACGGATTTTCCCGTTATACCAGCCGTCCGGTCAGGACGTTGAAAGACGCGATGGAAAAGATGCAAAAAGGCGAACTGGATACCCGGGTAGACATCCGCAGCCATGATGAAATACAGGTTCTGGGGGAGGGATTTAACGAGATGGCGGATCATCTGCAGCAGTACATTGATCAGGTGTATGTGGCTGAACTGCGGCAGAAGGACGCGGAGCTTGCCGCGTTGAAATCCACGATCAAGCCTCATTATCTGTACAATACACTGGAGGTAATCCGCATGACGGCAATTTCAGAAAACGCGGAAAAAGCCTCCAGATTGATTGACAGTCTTTCCAAACAGCTTAGGTATCTGATTGGAAATGAATCGGATCAGGTAACGCTGAAAGAGGAACTGGAAAACATTCGGGAGTATTTTTATATTGTAAAAGTGAGGTATGAAAATCTTTATGATCTTGAGATGGATGTTCCGGCGGATTGCCTGCACCTGAAAGTGTTGAAGCTGATTCTGCAGCCTGCAATTGAAAATGCGGTAAAACATGGGCTGCGTCCGAAAAAAGGAGCCGGAAAGGTTCGGATCAGTGTGCTGAGAAGATCCGGATGCCTGTGCATCACTGTTATGGATGATGGTGTGGGGATGCCGGAGGAGAAGGTGCAGGAAATCACAGATCTGCTGGGGAAGGACACTATCGGGAGCAGGAAAGGGGAAACAATCTCAATCGGCATTAAAAATACGTATGACCGGATTGTAAAGAATTACGGAAATAGCTACGGATTTCAGATTACAAGCTGCGAGAACCTGGGAACAATTGTGGAATATACACTGCCGGTGCTGGAGGAATGAGAAATGTTAAAAGTAATCATAGCCGATGATGAGCCTGTCATCGTAAAAGGATTGAAAAAGCTGATCCCGTGGGAAGAATACGGTCTGTCCATCATAGATGAAGCGATGGACGGAAAGAAACTGTGGAAGAAAGTGACAGAGAAAAAGCCGGACATTGTCGTTTCAGATATCTGTATGCCAGAAATGACTGGCCTGGAATTCATGGCACGCTTAAAGCAGGAGCAGATAGAGCCTCAGGTGATTTTTATCAGTGGATATCAGAAATTTGAATATGTGCAGGAAGCGATCCAATTGGGCGCAGTGGATTATATTCTGAAGCCGGTGTTAAGGGAAGCGATGGAGGGAGCCGTGAAAAAAGCGCTGCTGCGTCTCCGCAATCAGGAAAGGCTGGAAATATTCCGGGAAGAAAAGAATGAACTTCAGGAACTGCTTGCAAGACTGAACAGTGATAATGGATATGCGCCGGAGGAACTGTATGAAAGCTTCTGTAATATGGGGATCGATTACAAAGGGAAAACCTTTGTTGGCATCTGCTTCTATCTTGATGACAAGCGGAAAAAGCGGCTAGAAGTGGAGAATTATAAAAAAGCAGAATTGATTAAATTCTCTGTGTTTAACCGTATCCAGAACTTTTTCCGGGATAATAAGAAGGGAGTTCCGATGAAAAGGGAAGAGGACTGCCTTTATATTCTTTGCATGATTGAGCCAAAAGAGAAGGGAACATTGCTCTCAGACTACGTGCTGCCGGTGTTGGATTTGGTGGAGCAGGAGATGAAAACAGAACTTCGATCCGGCGTGGGATCGTTTTCGGAAAAAGCGTCCGATTTGGGTTATATGTATAAATCGGCAAAATTTGCATATGAGATGCGGTATTTTTTAGACAGGAAAGTGATCTGCGCAGACGATATCCATAAGAAATTCACAGATTCCTTTGAAGATTACGAACGGTTGAAAAAAGAGATCCTGGAAATGCTTGTAACCCGGAGGCCGGAAGTAACGGAGAAGTTTGAAGAATGTATTGAATTAATCAAAAATCTTCATTACGGAAACCGCTATGCTGTGATTAACCGTTGTATTCTTTTTTCTGGAACACTCAATGACGACCTAAAGGCATATGGCGCCGCTTTTGGAGAAGATGAAAAAAGGCAGATTGAATTTATGGAAAAAATGCGTGCTTCCATTACTTATGATGAACTGAAGCAGGAGTTTCTGGACTATTACGGTTTGCTTACCAATCAGATTGCCAGCCGTGCGGTTCTTTGGGAGAATCCGGCCATTGCACAGGTAGTCAATTATATGAAGGCACATTTTGAGGAAGATATCAATATGCGGAAAATGGCGGAAATGGCCTGTGTAAATTCGGTATATTTCGGGGCATTATTTAAGAAAACAACGGGCCGGAATTTCAAAAGCTTTTTGACAGGTCTCCGTATGGATGAGGCAAAACGGCTTGTGATTACGACAGATCTCAGAACCTATGAAATTGCGGAAAAGGTCGGCTATCAGAATACAAGGCAGTTTACGGAGAAATTCAGAGAATATTACGGCTGCAGCCCGGCAGAGTATAAAAGAAAACTGACAGAAAAGTAACAGGAAATACAAAATAATACAGGACATTTATGGGAGTCGGATATCCGGCTCCTTTTATGTACGGGCAAAAAACGTCTTGAAAACCTGCACTTTTTTCTTGAAAAGCAGCATTTGAAAAAAATCTGAAACTGCTATGATAAGTATAAAGAAAGAGGAAGAGAGGTAATAAAATGCAACGGGTAAAGAAAAAGAACGGTTTCTTTCAGGAAATTAAAAAGCATGGCTTCCTATATGGAATGACGGTTCCGGGAATCCTTCAGATTTTTATTTTTTCCTACATACCGATGCTGGGGCTGGTTATCGCATTTCAGAATTTTAATGTAAAAGACGGAATATTCGGGAGCAGCTTCTGCGGATTGAATAATTTCAGGTTTTTCTTTAATGGCAGTATCTGGCCTGGATTAAGCAAGGCGGCAGTCAATACGCTGTGGCTGAATGTAATCTTTATTATAGCATCGACATTTGTATCCGTAGTCCTTGCAGTGGTGTTCAGTGAGATTACAGCCAAAAAGTATAAGAAGATCACACAGACGCTGTCACTGCTTCCTTACTTCATATCATGGACGATTGTGTCTTTGTTTTTGAACAATGCAGTAATCAGTACAGATAACGGCATCCTGACGAATTTGCTGGAAGGCATGGGGATTCAGATCAATTTTTATCAGGAGGCATGGGTATGGCCGATCATTATGGTAGTTTTAAAGGTATGGCAGGCGTCGGGGTACGGCGCAATAGTCTATCTGGCTACAATTACAGGGATTGATCCTGGAATCATGGAGGCGGCTGAGATTGACGGAGCTACAAAGTGGCAGAAGATCAGATATATGACGCTGCCGATCCTGCGTCCGACGGTTATCTTGATGACATTATTTAACATAGGAAGAATTTTCTACGGAGATTTTAGAATGTTCTATGCGTTGATCGGGGACAACTCCATGCTTTATTCTACGGTGGACGTCATTGATACGTATACATACAGGGCGATGCGGACGCTGAATGAATATGGATTGAGCACGGCGATCGGTATGGTACAATCAGTTCTTGGATTCATCATGGTGGTAACGGCAAATAAGCTGGCAAGAAAATACGAACCGGATTCAGCTATTTTTTAGGAGGGCATTATGAAAGAAAGGGCAGTTAAGAATCACAGAAAGTTAAGTAAAAGCGAGCAGGCGCTCAAGATCGCGTGTTATCTGATTGCAGGAGTCTTTGCATTCTTTTGTATTGTGCCATTCGTTTACATCATAGCCTGCTCATTTTCGGAAGAAGCTTTGATACTAAAGAATGGATTTAAACTGATTCCGCAGGGGTTTACCATGGCGGCGTATGAGGTGGTATTTGGAGGAAAACAAATCTGGATCTCTTACGGAGTATCTATCTTTGTCACGGTAGCTGGTACGCTTTTGAGTATGCTTGTAAGTTCTATGTTGGCATATCCGTTGGCGGCAGGAATCAAATACGGTTCCAGAATCAACCTGTATATTTACTTTACCATGATATTCAACGGAGGTCTTGTCCCCACGTATATGTTGATATCCAGATATCTGCATCTTACCAATACGGTTTGGGCGCTGATCCTGCCGAGCATGGTTATTCCATGGAATGTATTCCTACTGCGGAACTTTTTTACGGCGATACCGAGCTCGTTAGCAGAATCGGCAAAGCTGGACGGTGCCAATGATATGACGATTTTGTTCCGTATTATCCTCCCATGCTCAAAACCAGCGCTTGCTACCGTTAGCCTGTTTTATGCGCTGGGGTACTGGAACGAATGGTTCAAGGCAATGCTCTATAATGCGGGAGACAAAAATACATGGCCGCTACAGTATCTGATCATGCAGTTGATCAGAAAAACTGAAACATTGGCAAACATGGCGTCACAGGGAGCTGCGGTTAATACGGCGACCTTGCCAAGCACGACCATGAAAATGGCGACAGCGCTCTGTACGATCGGGCCGATTATACTGGTATATCCCATCGCGCAGAAATATTTCACAGGCGGAATTATGGTAGGTTCCGTCAAAGGATAAGGCAGTAATGCAACAAAAAATATATATCATCTGTAAAAGCAGAGAAGGAGGAATTATGACAACAAAAATCTGGAAGAGAACAGCGGTGTCCGCACTTGCGGCTGTGATGGCGGTATCCATGGCGCCATGCAGATCAGAGGCAAAAGAGACGTCTGGAGAAAAGACAGAGCTTACATTCTGGCTCACAAATGAAGGGGAGAACTATGAAAAGGTATTCGATGAATTTGAAAAGCGTGCAGGCGAGGACATGGGAATTGACATCAAGGTAAACTGGACAACAAAGCATGTGGAAGAGATGCCATTGAAGCTGATGAATCAGGAAGCATGCGACCTGACCTTTGACGCCTACTGGGTAAATCTGGCATCCAATATCAGCAATGGTCTGTATGCAGATCTTTCGGAATATTTTGATAATGACGAGTATCCGGGGCTGAAGAAGGCATTTACACCGGAGATTCTGGAAACGATGGTGAGCGATGACGGCGCGATCTATGCGATCCCGTTTTTTGAACAGTATGCGGACATGCGGTGCATCTTCTACCGTGAAGACTGGAGAGAGCAGCTTGGCTGTGAGCCAGTCACCAGCGAAGAAACATTCCATGCGTATCTGCAGGCGGTAAATGAGAATAAGGATTCCCTTGGTATTGAGTCTGCAATGGGATTGAAAGACCGCGGATACTTCTACTATCTTTCTGACTGGTATACGGCGGTGGAAAATAATATTGTAGAAGTGGATAACACCGGAGTTACTGCGAACTTGAATTTCCGGGCGCTTCTGTCAGATGACGGGAAGACGGTAGAAGATGTAAGCATCTTTGGCGATCCGGACGAACGGTTTGCAGACTATCCCGAAGGGTATCAGGAAAACTTTATGACAAAGCGCTTTCTGAAAATCGCAGATGAATACGGTGATTTCGGAAACGCAGATTCAGCGACAGTGACGAACTCGGAAGAAAAGTTCTATGTAGGAAAATATGGTGCCATTGAAGGAAATCTGGACGGATATAATAACATTGCCACCAACCTGAAACAAAACGCACCGGACAGCGAACTTGGCGTATGGTTCTATGAGGATCAGATCAACAACAAAGAGGCAACCTTTACCAATCAGGCATTGTCGGCAAACTATGTGGCAGTACCGTATTATTCTGAAAATATTGGCGCAACGATGGAATTCCTTGACTGGATTTTCCAGAGCCAGGAAAACCACGACCTTTTCTGCTACGGAATCGAGGGTGAGGACTGGGAAGACGCAGGCGACAAGACAATGGAAGATCTGACACCGAATAACAAATATGTATTTCCGGGATATGAGCTGTGCTGGAATCCGGAATACACAAGAGTCAACGTAACATGGCCGGAGGAGATGCGGGAATATAAAGCTTACGCAACTGATAAGGAAAATTTTGAACTGAATCCGATCAGCGGCTTTGTATTCGATCCGAACGTATCGACAGAAGTAAAAATAGCATATGCAGCCCTGAAACAGACAGGCGGAGATTATAGGGCACAGCTTCAGAGCGGCCTGTTCGGAGCGGATACACAGGCAAAAATCGACGAGTTTTACGAAAAAGCAAAGAATGATATTGAGATCGTCAGAGCGGAAGTAGAAAAACAGCTTCAGGAATTTCTGGACGGAAAATAAGAAGCGGGATGTAATGAACCGCATGTGATTGGATGGCAGGCTGCCATGCGGGAGGTTTCGGCATGGCAGCCTTTTGGCTGATGGGGAAAGGAGAAATATGAAAGCAGAGAATCCAATTTTACGAGGCTTCCATCCGGATCCCTCCATCATACGGGTTGGAGAAGATTATTATGTGGCGAACTCAACGTTTGAATGGTGGCCGGGCGTCCGGCTCCATCATTCCAGAGATCTGGTACACTGGGAAATGATCGAGTATCCGCTGAATCGGGTATCGCAGTTAGATCTGAAAGGGGTGGGGGCATCTCAGGGGATCTGGGCCCCATGCCTGACTTATGATAAGGGAATCTTTTATCTGGTTTATACCGTGGTGAAGTCTTTTTATTGTAATATGTATGATACCGCCAATTATCTGGTGACGGCTGAGAATATCCACGGACCGTGGTCCGAGCCGACTGCGTTAAATAATTTCGGATTTGATCCGTCGCTGTTCCATGACGATGATGGAAAAAAATATATGGTCAGTATGGTGACAGACCACCGTATCCCGAAAAAATATAAGGGCAGGATTATTTTGCAGGAGTATGACGCGAAAGCAAAGAATATGTACGGTCCGGTTCGGGATATCTATACCGGCGACCGGATTTATCTGGAAGGCCCGCATATTGTGAAACGAGATGGTTGGTATTATCTGTTCTGTGCAGATACAGGAACGGGAGAGGCACACGGACAATCTATTCTTCGCGCGAAAAATATCTGGGGACCGTATGAATGGAATGAGAATAACTCGATCCTCACAACCCGGGATACACCGGATTTCCCATTACAGAAAGCGGGGCATTGTGATCTGGTGGAAACACCGGAAGGAGAATGGTATGCCGTGCATCTGTGCGGGCGTCCGCTGGAAAACAGGAATGCCAAAGACGCTCCCAGATTTTCGGGAGAGCGCAGATATCCGCTGGGAAGGGAGACTGCTATTCAGAAAATGGAATGGACGAGCGACGGCTGGCTACGTCTGGCGAATGGAACAAAGCTTCCGGATGAGAAAATAGAAGTCACTGGTCTGGAACCGTATGTGTTTGGGGAAAAAACATGTAGGGACGATTTTAAAGAAGAAACACTGGATCTGGAATATCAGTCTTTGCGTATCCCAATGGACGAAAGGTTTCTTTCCCTGAAAGAACGGCCTGGATATCTGCGCATGTACGGACGGGAAGGACTGTCTTCGAAGTTTGATCAGAGCCTGATTGCCAGACGGTGGACGGAATTTCAGTTTGAAGCGGATACAAAACTGGAATTTGAACCAAATGTATTTAAACAGATGGCGGGACTGATCTGCATGTACGATACGGATAATTATTTTTACCTGCACGTTACCTGTGATGAAGATTTGGGAAAATGCATCAGTATCCTGAAAGCAGAAAACAAAACCTACACATATCCGGTTGGATTTGTTCCGATCAAAGAAGGAAAACCGGTGTATTTGAAAGTATCCGTGGATCACGATAAATTACAGTTCTATTATGGACTGGGAGAAGAAGTATACGAACAGATCGGACCGGTATTTGATGCAAGCATCTTATCGGATGAAGCGTGCCTGGAGGGCTGGTTTACCGGGGCAATGGTAGGGATTTGCTGTCAGGATCTGACGGGCAGCGGAGCTTACGCGGATTTTGACTGGTTTACATATCAGGAAAAAGGGGAGTAAATATGGGAACAAAGAGGACAAAGACATCTATCAGGTTTCTGACTTTCTGGGCAATCAACGATTCTCTGGAAATCGGTAGGTTAAAACAGCAGTTAAAGGCGATGAAAGATTACGGTTTTCAGGGAACAGTATTTCATCCGAGATATTATCCGAATGATCCTCCATATCTTGGTTCCGGATATTTGGGAATTTTGTCCGAATTGATCTTGTATGCGAAGGAACTGGGAATGGAGTTCTGGATTTACGATGAGAACGGCTGGCCGTCGGGACGCGCTGACGGGAAGGTAATGGAAGAACTGGGAGACTGCATCTGTCAGTGGTTGGTATATCAGGATGGCAGAGTGTGTAAAAGAGAATTCCATCAGGTGAATACTTTGTCTGAAAAGGCAATGGAATGTTTTGTGAGGATTACGTATGACGGATACCGAAACGGCCTGGATCAGGAGGCATTTGAATATGTGACCGGGTTTTTCAGCGACGAAGTGGGATTTTTGGACGGGCACGGAATATCCATGCAGACAGGCGGCATTCCGTGGACAGATGACCTGCCGGAAAAATATACGGAAAAATACGGTGAAACGATGCCGGAGCATCTGGAATATCTGTTTGTAGAAAAACCGGGATATGAGAAAATGAGGGTTCGTTTCTGGGAACTGCTGGCGGACATTCTGGCAGAGAATTATTACGGAAGAATCAACACCTGGTGCAGGACATATGGAAAAAGATACGCAGCACATCTAAAAGGAGAAGAAAATCTCTTTTTTCAGATATCGCCCGGCGGCTCGGCGTTCCGCAATCTGATCCGGGTCAATAATCCGGCAGTGGATGCGCTTGGGCGTGATCCGGGAAACCATTATTATCCAAGAATCGCTGCTTCCATCGGCAGACAGTTTGGAGATGGGAATTCGATGGCGGAGATTCTGGGAGGAAGCGGCTGGGGACTGTCGCCGGAGGATGTGGAACGCAATATTGACTGGCTGGCAGAGTGTGGAATTACAACGTATGTCTTTCATATCAGCCAGTATCAGAAGAATACGGCATCGATACGCGGGGACTGGCCGCCGGATATTCCGTTCGGAGTAAACTGGCGCGATGTGTTTCCTGCGTTGTTTGAAAAATTACATAAGCGCTGGGATGATCAGGCGGAACAGGAAAGGCCGGTTCTTATAATCGCACCCGCAAGAAGAGTGATGTCCACATATGATCCGGCAGACGCTATGGTGGTAAATGAACATAACGGAGCAGGGGTGCCGGACACGAAAAGCGGCGGATGCAGCAATCGGTTCAGTGAATTTATAGAGCAGATGTATCGGCGCGGCATGCAGTTTGATGTAGCAGAAGAATGGATGATCGAGAGATGCGGAACGATAAGGAACGGGAAATTCTATCTGAATTCACAGGCGTATGATCTGGTAATATACAGTGAAGAATGTCTGTGGGAAGAGACAAAAAAAGTGGCAGAATATCTACGGTCAGATCTGTTCCGATCGTCCGAGGTATTTCAGTGGACTGTAAAAAATGCAGGAAATAACCAGATTCTGCTAAAGGACTACGATACAAAGATCGAGTATCACGGCGGGAATGACCGGAAATCAGAGCCATGGAACATTTTGGCGTTGGACGTATTGTCAAAACTGGAGGTTATGGGAGAAGAACTTATCCCGAAAAAGAAAGAGTCAGGGGAATACTGGTATGAGATACCAAAGCAGATCCGGCGGCGGATCAAAAGAAATGGATTTGCAGTTATTCACTATGAAGGAACAGCAGAACAACCGGAGCCTCTGGTATTTCTTCAGGGAGAATTTCTGGTAAAGAGTACGGAGAGGTTTCAACCGTATGGCCAGAGACAGTTGGTAACTGGAGGCTCATTTTTCCTGGAGGACTATGATCTGACACTGGTAGACTGTGCACATCTGATAGAGTCTGGATTCCCGTTTATGAGAGAATGTATTACGCTGGAAAGCGAATTTTATATCGGCACCGGTCAAAACTGCAAGCTTGGCGCGGTTGAACACATTCATGCGGAAGCAGCAAAAATCTATGTGGACGG
Organism: Marvinbryantia sp.; assembly: GCF_047017445.1. NCBI lineage: Bacteria > Bacillati > Bacillota > Clostridia > Lachnospirales > Lachnospiraceae > Marvinbryantia > Marvinbryantia sp. Next base: position 28,957 of record NZ_JBKXTT010000007.1, read on the forward strand.
ACGCGAAGCAGGGTATACATGGGGAGAAGAGTGGCGTGTAGACATCCCGGAGCCTGGACTACATACGATTACTGTGGATTTAATCCCGAGTACCTACAATACTTACGGACCTCATCATTATTACAAGGGAGACTATCATACCATCAGTCCCGCGCAGTATGAGGGAAAGAAAAATTTTGCTGATGCGCCGAATGCACCGGAGGAAACTCATACAGACGAATGGCATTTTGTGAAATTTGGTATACAGTAGTTTTGATTATGAGTGATACATTTGTGAACAGGAAATGGAATGTAACAAAAAGAAAGGAGCCAGGATCAATACGATGATAGATAAAAAAACAGGCGAACCCTATATCAATATCTGGTTCGGCAATTTTTACCGTCCGGCATATGATGACAGGGAATTTGTGAAAGAAAGCGTCCGGCTTCTCAGGAGACTGGGATTCAACAGTGTCCTTTAGGATGCGAAAGCATGGGAGGATCTGGAAGAACGGTGTCAGGGAAAGGAAGCAAGTCCGTATGTCTCTATGCTGGAATATATGCAGCAGGAGATCAAAGAGAATGGAATGTCGCATGAGTTTATGAGTTTATGGCACTCTATATGAATGGGGATAATCTCTATCCGAATATCCGTTTCAGTCCGCCGGTTTACGGGGAGTCTGTCATGGATCAAAAGGGAAATGATGGAAAATGGTACCGCTACTGGTCCGAAAAAGCGAAGGATTCTATGGAAACGCAGGACAGACGTGTCGGTTGCTTCGGCAGTATACCGTAAGAATCGTTGCCTGGAACAGGCGCAATAAAAGCCAAAACGGCAGGAAAGGAAATATCATGGAAGAAAACAGATTGACAGGATATGAGGAATGGGCGGAAGGAATCGCTTCAAAAATCCGTAAAAAGATGGAATGGGTAAGTGAAAAGAATAAAGATAAGATTCCCTATACGACCAATGAGGCGGGAGATTACGATGACCGCTCCGATACAAACAAAAAATGGGCTTTGGATGATGGCCTTAACTGGTGGACAAACGGATTTTGGGGCGGTCTTATGTGGCTGCTCTACCAGGACACGAAAGATGGGCGGTATGCAGAGATTGCAAGACTTTCTGAATACAGGATGGAGAAATGCTTTGAAGGCTTTTACGGGCTGCATCATGATGTGGGATTCATGTTCCAGCTTTCCGCAGTCGCAGATTATCGCCTGACAAAGAATGAGCGATCCAGAAAGATCGGGCTACATGCGGCGAATCTTCTTGCCGGAAGGTTTAATCCTGTTGGAAATTTCATCCGTGCATGGAATGAGGTTTCCAATGAGGATACTATCGGCTGGGCGATTATTGACTGCATGATGAATATTTCCCTGCTGTACTGGGCGTGGGAAGAGACAAAGGACCCGAGATTCCGTCATATTGCCATGGCTCATGCGGATACCGTGATGAAGCATTTTGTAAGACCGGACGGTTCTGTGAACCACATCGTTGAGTTTAACCCGGAAACAGGAGAAGTGGTGCGAAGCCTTGGAGGACAGGGATATGAAGAGGATTCATCGTGGACAAGAGGCCAGGGATGGGCAGTTTATGGGTTTATGATCAGCTATCGCCACACCGGAAAGCAGGAATATCTGGATACCGCAAAAAGAGTAGCCCATTATTGTATGGCCAATATCCCGGAAAATGGAATTATTCCGGTGGATTTCAGGCAGCCAAAGGAACCGGCGTATGAGGATTCCTGCGGAGCCTGCGTCATTGCCGGCGGGCTTCTGGAGATTGCGAAGTATGTGCCGGAACAGGAAAAAGAGATGTATGTGAACTCTGCGGTAAAAATCCTGAGGGCAATCGACGAAACCCGTTCGGATTGGGGCAGAGACTGTGATGCGGTCGTACAGAACTGTACAGGGGCATATCACAGCCCGGAACATCACTTTACCATGACTTATGCAGATTATTTCTTTGCGGAGGCAATCTATAAACTAAAAGGAACCGGAATATTTCTCTGGTAAAAGTAATGGAAAAAAGGAGGTTGTGGACATTGACCTGAACGCCCCTTTTATAGTATCCAAAGCAGTCATTCCGGGAATGATTAAAAAAGGTCATGGAAAGATCATTAATATTTGTTCTATGATGAGTGAGCTTGGGCGTGAAACTGTATCAGCATATGCAGCGGCGAAAGGCGGACTGAAAATGCTGACCAAAAATATTGCTTCCGAATACGGTTCGTACAATATCCAGTGCAATGGCATCGGTCCCGGATATATTGCCACACCGCAGACAGCGCCTCTCCGTGAGATTCAGGCGGATGGTTCCCGCCATCCATTTGACCGTTTCATTATCGGGAAAACTCCCGCGGCGCGCTGGGGGAATCCGGAGGACCTGATGGGACCGGCAGTATTTCTTGCCTCGGACGCTTCTGATTTTGTAAACGGACATATTTTGTATGTAGACGGCGGCATTCTGGCATATATTGGTAAACAGCCGTAAGGCGAAAAATGTTATATTAATTGGAGAATGTTTGTTATCAGATGGAGGAAAATAAAGATGAGAATCGCATTGATTAATGAAAACAGCCAGGCTGCAAAAAATCCTGTGATTGAAAAGGCCCTGAGAAAAGTAGCAGAGCCAATGGGATTTGAGGTGAAAAACTATGGAATGTATACAGCAGAAGATGATTGTCAGCTTACCTATGTTCAGGTTGGGATCCTGACGGCAGTTCTTTTGAATTCCGGAGCGGCAGACTATGTGATCACGGGATGCGGTACGGGAGAAGGGGCAATGCTTGCCTGCAATTCTTTCCCGGGTGTGATCTGCGGTCATGTGGAGGATGCATTAGATGCTTATACATTTGCCCAGATTAATGATGGAAACGCGATAGCCATTCCGTTTGCCAAAGGATTTGGCTGGGGCGGAGACCTGAATCTGGAATATATTTTTGAAAAACTGTTTTGTGAAGAAAGCGGGCAGGGATATCCGAGAGAGCGCGCGGTACCAGAACAGAGAAACAAGAAGATCCTTGATGAGGTAAAAAAAGTCACATATAAAAACCTTACAGATATCCTGAAAGAACTTGACCGGGAACTGGTGAGGGGCGCCTTATCCGGCGAACATTTCAGAGAATATTTCTTCCATGATTGTAAAAATGAGAGTCTGGCAGACTGTGTAAAAGAGATCATAGACTAGGGGGAAAATAAATGTTTTGTCTGAAAATCATTGACAAAAATCAGATTACCGCAGCAGTCAGCAGGGGTGAGCATGAGGTAAATCTGGCTGTATCACGGGAATATGAGGAGGGTGACAGGATTTCTCTGGAAGTCTCTGAAAAGCCCTGTTATGTATGGCTTCAGATTGATGACGCATTGGGAAAATCTCTTGTGTATGTTAAGGAGGATATCCAGTATACAGTGCCTTTTGGGGAGCAGAGAATGAACCTGTCCCCTAAGGCTTTTTCTGGGAAACGCCATCTGGTCAGTGTCAGGGAAGCAAGAGATTTTGAAATCAATACCTATAGAAATCTGGCATTGAATGTGAATGACCAGCACGGAAATACCATGTCGTTCCCCCATGCTTCTGCAAATGTGGAAACAAGAGGTGAGGCGGTTTTTGCTGCCCAAAATGCCATTGACGGAGTTACAGCCAATCACTGCCATGGAGAATGGCCTTTTGAGTCCTGGGGCATTAACCGGAACCCGGATGCCAGAATGAAGCTTGAATTTGGAAGAGAAGTGAAGGTTGACAGACTTATTGTTTACCTTCGGGCGGATTTCCCACATGATAACTGGTGGGAAAAAGCCACAGTAACTTTTTCAAACGGAGAAAATATGGAACTTACGTTCAGAAAGACAGATGAGGCGCAGGAATTTGTTTTTGACGCAAAGAAAATAAGCTGGCTGGAATTGTCACACCTGATTGCTTCCTGCGATCCCTCGCCGTTTCCGGCACTGACGCAGCTTGAGGTCTATGGGAAAGAAATAATGGAAGGGGAATAGAAAAATAGATTTGGATTGTGTTTGACCGGGATGAAGTAAAGGATTTTGATTTATTCCAACTTGAAAAACTAAAGAGCGAATTGCCGTATGACGCAATGGGGTGTGAATCTATGGTGCCAAAATTAGTACTGCAGGAATTCCAGAAGGACTCAATTGCGGAAGACATTATGGATTTTTTAGAAAAACCAGATAGCCTTGATAAAGAAGAATTGTTGGAAGAAATCCAGAGATTCATCAATGTGCATCTGGATTCTGAAGGAATGGTACTGTATAGGAATCTGCTTGGACATTGAGAAAATTGGAACAGTAAGTTAGACTTTATTTTGAAGTCGTTGAAATTGAATAGGTTATTAACCAGAGAGTGAGGAGAGTAAATGGACGATACATTGTATACGGTTGTTGAAGTATCAAAAATATAAAGAATAGGAAAAAACAGAGTATATGAATTGATTAAGGGAGGATTTCTGCCGGCATTGAAACTAGGAGGGCTCAAAGTAAGAAAAGAGACTTTATGCAAATTCCTTAAAGAATATGAGGGATTTGATTTGACTGATCTGACGAATGTAAAGAAATTGGATACAGAGAATATAGAATAGAAGAGACGGCATTTAAGTGATAATCCATATATCCTTAAATGCCGTTTTTTAATGGCAGTATACGATAGATAGAAGTGGTTTGATAAGTCTAAATGAGATAACAAAGAGTTCGAATTTGATGCAGATTAATTTTTATTATAGGAGTATTGATTGTTTGTATATATTGGTGTAGAATAATGTCGATAGATACTTAAAAAGACAAGTCAACATTCGCAGGAATCTGCACAGGTTTTACAAGAGATTTATCTTATCAGATTGGAATGTGCAGTGCGTGTAAAGTGCAGGAAAATGGGGATAATTTGCAAATGATAAAGTTAAATCACAGAGGAATAAGGTTACATGCCAGATGTGGGCAACAACCCGATGGTTGGTATGACGGTTGCAGTTGCCGTTTCCATTGAGGAAGCAGCCAAGGCAGGCAAGTTCTAAATATTGAGTGAATAAATGCAGAAAGTGCCGCAGCTTCAGGGGTTGCGGTACTTTTTGTTGCTATGCATCCGAAGGGAGCTGCCGGTGGCAGGTCCTGTAGGTTGCCATGCATCCGAAGGGAGCTGCCGGTGGCAGGTCCTGTAGGTGAATTGAATGCGCAAAGACGAAAGCTTGCGCTGTAAGGCCAAAAGTATAAAAACGCGGCGGATGCTGCAGGAAGGAGCATATGGGGTATGCGCATCTTAGAGGAACGGATCAGAAGGGACGGAATCGTCCGCGAGGGAAATGTACTGAAGGTGGATAGCTTTATCAATCATCAGATGGACATTGAGCTGTTTGGGGAGATGGCAAAGGAGTGGAAACGGCTTTTCGCCGGTAAGCCGATCAATAAGATACTGACGATCGAGGCAAGCGGCATTGGTATCGCGGCGATCACCGCGCGGGAGTTTGGCGTTCCGGTCGTGTTTGCGAAGAAGGCAAAGAGCATCAACCTGGATGATGATAATTACACGACGAAGATACAGTCGTTTACGCACGGAAAGATCTATGAGGTGATCGTATCGAAAAAATTCCTGTCGCCAGAGGATCATGTGCTGATCATTGACGATTTTTTGGCAAACGGCTGCGCACTGATGGGACTTCTGGAGCTCGTGGATCGTGCGGGAGCCACTGTGGAGGGAATCGGTGTAGCGATCGAGAAGGGCTATCAGCGAGGCGGCGATCTCATCCGTGAAAAGGGTATTCAGCTGGAATCACTTGCGATCATCGAGGCTATGAATGCCGTGGACGGAAGCATTGTGTTCCGCAGTATGTAAATTCTGTAGTTACAATTGCCTGGCAACTTCGTAAATGTATTTTCGTAAATGCATTTTGGGAAAATTATAGACACATGCTGCAAAAGCGATTATAATATATACAGGTTCTGAGAATGTTTATAAAGGAGACTGCAATGGAGCACTACGATTATCTGGTGGTTGGCGCCGGGCTTTACGGCGCAGTGTTTGCGCAGGAGGCAAAGAGGGCGGGAAAGACCTGTCTGGTGATCGACAAGCGTCCGCAGATCGCGGGGAATGTTTACACAGAAGAGATGGAGGGAATCCATGTTCATGTATACGGCGCACATATTTTCCACACGAACAATAAAAGGATATGGGAGTATGTGAACCGCTTTGCTGAGTTCAACCGCTTTACAAATTCGCCGGTTGCGAATTATCATGGGGAGCTTTACTCTCTTCCGTTTAATATGTATACCTTCAACAAGATGTGGGGTGTGGTGACGCCGCAGGAGGCGGCGCAGAAGATAGAAGAGCAGAGAAAAGCGGCCGGGATCACAGAGCCAAAGAATCTGGAGGAGCAGGCGATCAGTCTGGTCGGCACAGATATCTATGAAAAGCTGATCAAAGGCTATACGGAAAAGCAGTGGGGCAGACCGTGCGATCAGCTTCCGGCGTTTATCATCAAGCGCCTTCCGGTGAGGCTGACGTTTGACAACAATTACTTTAACGCACTCTATCAGGGAATTCCGGTGGGCGGTTACACGAAGATGGTCGCAAATATGCTGGAGGGCACGGAGGTGCGCCTCGGCGTGGATTATCTGGAACAGAAGCAGATATTGGATGCGCTGGCGGATAAGGTGATCTACACCGGTCCGATCGACGCTTATTTCGGATACCGCCTGGGGGCACTGGAGTACCGGTCTGTTCGCTTTGAGACGGAGGTGCTGGATATGCCGAATTTCCAGGGAAATGCGGCGGTGAATTACACGGACCGCGAAACGCCCTGGACACGCATTATCGAACACAAATGGTTTGAATTCGGCACCCAGCCGAAGACGGTCATCAGTCGGGAATATTCCTCAGAGTGGAAGCCGGGAGACGAGCCGTATTATCCGGTGAACGATGAGAAGAACGGAGCGTTATACGCGCAGTATAGGGCGCTGGCAGACGAAGAAGAGCATGTGATTTTTGGCGGAAGGCTCGGAGAGTACAAATACTACGATATGGACGCCGTAATTGTATCCGCACTTGAGATGTGCGAAAAAGAACTGTAAAAGGACAGGAGAATGTGGGATGAGTGAGAAGAAACGTACAGCGTTGGTGATTATGGCTGCCGGTATTGGTTCACGCTTTGGCGGCGGAATTAAGCAGCTTGCGCCGGTCGGTCCGTGCGGGGAGATCATCATGGATTATTCGATCCACGACGCGATCGAGGCAGGGTTTGACAAGATAGTATTTATTATCCGCAGGGACATTGAGAAAGATTTTCGTGAGGTGATCGGAAATCGTATCGAAGCAGTCTGCAAAAAGAAGGGAGTGGAGGTGGCTTATACCTTCCAGTCTCTGGAGGATCTGCCGGAGGGCTTTGCAGTTCCCGCCGGGCGTACAAAACCCTGGGGAACGGGGCAGGCGGTGCTTTGCTGCAAGGATATTGTGAAAGAGCCGTTTGCAGTGATCAATGCGGATGATTACTATGGAAAGGAAGCCTTTATCAAGCTGTATGATTTTTTGCAGGCGTATTCACCGGAAGAGCCGTACCGGTTCTGTATGGCGGGCTTTATCCTGAAGAACACCCTGAGCGACAATGGCGGTGTGACGCGCGGAATCTGCCGCGTGGATGAAGCGGATTTTCTGGAAGATGTGGTGGAAACACACGACATCCGCAAGACTGATCAGGGAGCAGCGGTGAATGGCACTCCGATAGATGCCCAAAGCCACGTTTCTATGAATATGTGGGGACTGACGCCGGAGTTTATGGAGCTTCTGGAGCAGGGCTTTACAGAGTTTTTCCGAAACATTGCCGGCAATGAATTAAAGGCGGAGTATCTGCTTCCGACGTACATTGGACAGCTCCTGCGCGATGGAAAAGTAACGGTAAAGATGCTGGAGACAACCGACAAGTGGTTTGGAGTTACCTATCAGGAGGACAAGCCGGCAGTGATCGAATCCTTTAAAAAGCTGATCGCAGACGGCGTATATAACAAAAATCTGTTTTCAGATATGTAAAAAAATCCCCATCGGATGACGGGCCGATGGGGATTCCTTTTTTGTTTGCAATATTTTGCAGGGCAGCAGTCCCCTGCGGCAAATTACATATTATTTACAAGCTTCGTTAAACGGGAAACTTTTCTTGCGGCATTGTTTTTGTGGTAAACGCCTTTTGTTGCTGCCTTATCGATGGTAGCAGTAGCAGAAAGAAGAGCTTCGCCTGCAGCAGCCTTATCCTTTGCGGCAACAGCAGCCTCAACCTTTTTGATCGCTGTCTTTACGCCGGACTTGATGGATTTGTTGCGCATAGCCTTCGTTTTGTTTACCAGAATACGCTTTTTCGCAGATTTAATGTTAGCCAATTCCCTGACACCTCCAAAATATTTTCAATTCATTTTCATCTTAAACGTGTTATGTTAATCCCGGACACGGACGTTCTAACATAAACATACTTCTATATTTTAGTGCATCCGCTTCGTCGTGTCAATACAAAAATGATACTTTTTTATTAATTAATTCCTACAAATTTGTTTCAATTTTCTCACATTTTTCTCACAAGTATGTTATAATATATAGGCGGCGAAGAAAGGATGTTTTTATGGTTACCAATGTATTAGATTATTTGGAGCGTTCGGCTGCGCGCTTTCCTGAGAAAACGGCTTTCGCAGATAAAATGCATCAGGTTTGCTATCGCGAACTGGTGGAGCGGGCAAAGGCGCTTGGCAGCAGGATTGCCGGATATGGATTTCGGAATCAGCCGGTGGCGGTTGCCACCGATCATTCCGTCTGGTGTCTGGTCAATTTTATGGCGGTCGTATACAGCGGAAATTTTTATGTCCCGGTGGATGTAAAGCTTCCGGCGGCGCGCATCCGGGCGATCCTTGATGTCACGCAGCCGTTCCTTACGATCGTACCACAAAAGGATGCAGAGAAGTTTCGGGAGTTTGTGCCGGAAAAACAGCTTTTGATCCGTGAGGAGCAGCAGGGATTGCAGGCGGATGAGGCGCTGCTTGCGAAAATACGTCAGGCCCATCTGGATACCGATCCGCTGTATGTGATCTTTACTTCCGGTTCCACTGGCGTTCCCAAGGGGGTGCTTATCTGTCACCGGTCGGTGATCGACCTTGCAGAGCAGTTTGCGGAAACCTTTCATTTTGATGAAAATGAAGTGTTTGCGAATCAAGCGCCTTTTGATTTCGACGTGTCAGTGAAGGATATTTACAGTACGCTGCGCAACGGGGCTTCCCTGTACATTGTGCCTCAGACGATGTTTTCCATGCCAAAGGGACTGGTGCCCTATTTAAATGAGCATAAAGTGACGACGATCATATGGGCGGTTTCCGCTCTCAGTATTCTCTCTTCTATGAAGGTGCTGGAAAAGAGCAGACCGCTTTATTTAAAGAGGGTAATGTTTTCCGGGGAAGTGATGCCGATGAAGGTGCTGAACGACTGGAAAAAACAGCTCCCGGATGCGATGTATGTCAATCTGTACGGACCGACGGAAATTACCTGCAACTGCACTTATTACATATTGGACAGAGAGTTTTCCAATACGGAGACGCTGCCGATCGGACAGGCGTTTTCCAATACGGAGATCCTGCTGTTGGATGAGGAAGGACGGGAGGTGTCCGACGGCGAAACAGGAGAGATCTGCGTGCGGGGAACCTGCCTCTCACACGGCTATTACCGCAATCCGGAGGCGACCGAAAAAGCATTCCGGCAGAATCCGCGCAATACGGCGTATCCGGAAAAAATTTATCACACCGGCGATTACGGGCGCAGAAATGAGCAGGGGCTTCTGATGTTCGCCGCACGGCGCGACTGGCAGATCAAGCATATGGGGCACCGCATCGAGCTTTCTGAAATCGAGAGCGCTGTCAATGCGTTCCCGTGGATCGCGCGCTGCTGCTGTCAGTACGATGAGGCGAAGGGGAAAATCGTTTTGATTTACCAGGCGCAGGAGCGGTGTGACGGTCAACTCATCAAAGAATTGCAGAATTATCTGCCGAAGTATATGTGTCCGAACCGGCTCATCTGGATGAAACAGATGCCGATGAACCAGCGGGGAAAGATCGACCGTGTTTTCTTAAAGCAGAAATTTACCGGGCAGCCGGGGGCTCCCCTATATAAAGAGGCAGTGCTGCTGGGAGAGGGCGAAGCGCTGCAGAGACAGGAGAAGGAGCTTATCGCGCGCGGCATCCACTGTGTAAGAATGGAGACGGCGGGCGAAGAGGAGACGGTGCAGTATCTTGCGCAGCTGTGTGCGCCGACCCTGGTATGCGATTTTGGGAAGGAAAGAAAATTGCCGCAGCGGGTGCTGGATAATCCTTATTTGTTTTTTGCGAAAGACGGAGAATGCGGAGGTGAGGCGTAATGGAGAAGATCGCTTCAGCCGCATTGTTCGGTGAGCGGGTAAAGACGTTTAAGAAGAAAAACCGTCCGGTTTTCACCAACTGCTTTTTTATACCGGTGGAGGTGGAGGATATGATCCGGCGGGAAAAGCTGTATGTGGAGGAGTCGGAAGAAGCGCTCTGCATTCAGGTGAGGGAGGCATATTACAGCCGGCTGTATTATTATATGAAGGAGGGCGCGCAGCTTCCGGCTCTTTCCGGATGGATGCGTCCGGTGATCCTCGACACGGTATTTCGGGGTGACGAGGAAGCGGCGCTTGCAAGATGCGGAGTTTCACACTGGTGTGCGCACGGGTTTGCGGAGTATAAGCGCTATCGCAGGATGGAGTGTGCAAAAGAAAATTTCCTGCCGCCGGCGGATCAGAGGGCGAAGCTTGCCGAGTATCCGATCGTGCCGTTAAAATCGCAGGACTACCCGGAGGTCGCGGCGCTCTGGAAGAGCAGCCTGGATATTTACAGCACACTGCTTCCGCAGGAGACGGAATTTGCCGAATACTGTGAAAAACAGCAGGTGATCGGGGTGCGGTTGCCGGACGGCACGGCAGGAGCGGTGATCATGGTGATCCCGAAGGGCAAGACGGGTTTTATGCAGCACCTGGTGGTGAGCACAAAACTGCGCGGGCTTGGCATGGGAAGAACGCTTTTCTGCGGCGCCACGGAGTACCTTCTGACGAAGGGCGGCGCCGACAAAGTAAATTTCTGGGTGGATGAAGAAAATATACACGCTATTGCTATTTATCAGAAAATGGGTTATATATATGATGGGGTAATTTCACGGCAGTTTCTGCTGGGAGAAAAATAACGAACTAAGAAGAGGAGAGAAAACGTATGGAACAGTTAATGGAAATTTTAAAGGAACTCAGACCGGATGTGGATTTTGTGACGGAGAAGGCATTGATCGATAATGCGATTCTGGACTCCTTCGATATCGTTTCCCTCATTGGCGAGCTGAACGATGCGTTTGGCGTGGAAATTGAATTTGAGGACATGGAGCCGGAAAACTTCAACAGCGCTGAGGATATGTACAAACTGATACAGAGACTGCAGCAGGAGGCATAAAATGACAGTCAATTCCCTGTTTTTTTTGCTGTTCCTGGCTGTGCTGTATGTGGTGTACTATGTATGTCCGCTGAAGTATCGCTGGATGGTGCTACTTGGCGCCAGTGTATTTTTTTACGCACTGGCGTGTGCGGCATCGCCGGTGTATCTGCTGCTTACGAGCATCACCATTTGGGCCGCCGGGCTTTGGATGGAGCGCCTGGAACAGGAATGCAAACGGATGATTGCCGAAAAGAAAAATACGGCGGCAGTGCTGAAAAAGCAGTATAAAAAGAAAAAGAAGAAAATTCTGACAATAGCGGTTGTTTTTAATCTGGGAATTCTGTTAATCTTAAAATACAGCGGATTCTTTGTAAGGATCGGTAATCAACTGTTTGCGTTTACAGGCGTGCAGCTGCCGGTTCCGCAGTTTCTGATTCCGCTCGGCATTTCGTATTACACGTTAATTGCGATCAGTTATCTGATGGATATTTATAAAGGCAAAATACAGGCGCAGAAGAATTATGCAAAGCTGCTCTTGTTTCTTGCGTACTTTCCGCAGATGACGCAGGGACCGATGAACCGCTATAAGCCGATGGCGGCGCAGCTGTATGAGGGACATGTATTTGATTACCATAATTTTTCCTATGGGTGTCAGCGTATGCTGTGGGGCTTTTTTAAGAAGATGGTGGTTGCGGATAATCTGCGTCCGGTCATGCAAAGTATTTTTGATCAGTACGCAGAACTGAGCGGCATTACCTGTTTCCTGGGTTGTGTGTATATGACTGTCTGGATGTACGCGGATTTTTCCGGTTACATGGATATTGTGGCAGGGGCTTCCGAGCTGTTTGGGATCCATATTGAGGAGAACTTCCGGCGGCCGTTTTTTTCGGAATCTCTGGCGGAATACTGGAGACGCTGGCATATAACCTTAGGCGCCTGGTTCCGTGATTATATGTTTTATCCGCTGGCGGTCTCCTCGCCGGCGACGAAATTTGGCAAACTGGGAAGAAAATGGTTCGGCGCGCGTGTCGGTAAGCTGTTCCCATCGCTGTTTGCACTGGTGTTTGTGTGGACCAGTACGGGACTTTGGCATGCCGCGAGCTGGCGTTACATACTGTGGGGCGCGGCAAACGGCGTTTTCATCATGGGAGCGATGATTCTGGAGCCATATTTTGCGAAGGCAAAGGAGCTTTTGCATATCCGTCAGGAGAGCAGAGGCTGGAAGCTGTTCAGCATTGCGAGAACGTTTTTCCTTGTGAGCATCCTGAAGATCTTTCCGGGACCGGCAAGTACAGCAGAGATGCTGCAATTTGCGAAAAAAATGTTTACGGATATTCGTATGCCGGCCGGATGGTCGGAGATCCTGCCTGGGCTGTCCAGGGAAATGAAAATATTTTTAGGATGCGCGCTGCTTTTGATGTTTGCGGTAGATATCCTGCAGGAAAAGCAGCCGGTGCGCGATACGCTGGCGAAGAGACCCTTGCTGGTGAGATGGTTCTGCTATTTTTTTGTGCTTGGAGTGATTCTGGCGATCGGGCAGATCAATGTTTCGATGACAGGAGGATTTGCTTATGCGCAATTTTAAGAAAATAGCTCCCCGCATTTGTGCGGTGCTGGCATTTGTGATATTGTTCGAGAGTGTTGCGCGCTTCGCTTATGAGGGATGGACGACCTTCTCGCTTGCCTCCAAACGGGAACGCAGTGACCTGAAGGGAACGATCGATACGCTGTACTGCGGCACCTCGATTGCCGCACGCGGCATTCAGCCGGTGATACTGGATGAGGCGCTCGGAACGACAGGGTTTAATATTGCCACAAACACGCAGCCCCTGAAGGGAACCTATTATCTGATACAGGAGACGGCAGAGGAAAATCCGGTAAAGCAGATTTATCTGGTGCTTTCGGTTTCCACGCTGAAGAAGGAGGCGACGGATCAGGAGTATTTATCTGCCTATGAATATCTGCGCACGATGCGCTGGAAGGCGCGTTACCTGCTTTCTGTCCGCAGCGAGGGGCTTACGGTATCGTCGCTTCTTTATTCTACACGGATCAGCAAATATCTGAATCTGAAGCAGGTTAAGAAAAATGTCAAAAAGAAGCTGTACAGGACTGTGGTGCAGAGATACTATGGTAACCGCGGCTGGCGTGCAAGAAAAACGAGTTACGAGGGAGAACGGGCAGGAAAGAAAAACGGTTTTACAGGTTACTGGGATGGAAGCAAGGGCATAGCGCAGATTACGGAAGAGTCACTGGAGTATCTGTATAAGATCGCTGATTTTTGCAGAGAAGAGGGAATTGAGCTTAACCTGCTCCTGACGCCGATTACGCAGGACTACATTGATGGAGCGGGAGATCTGGACAATCTGGATGAGGTATGCCGCGCGCTTGCCGAAGAGATGGATGCAAATTACTATAATTTTATGCTCTATAAGGAACGGCAGACGGTATTTACCAATGATCTGTTTGAGGATTACAAGCATATGAATGTGGAGGGCAGCGAGGTATTTTCAGAGCTTCTGGCGGAGGTACTGCAGAGCAGTGATCCACAGGAATATTTTTATGATAGTATGGAAGAGTTTAAGTAAGGATTAAAGGAGGAAGAGGCATGAGCGGATGTGTAAGGTGCGGATTACCGGAAAATTATGCGGGAATTAAGCTGGATGAGCATGGAGTGTGCAATTACTGTCATTTCTACGATGAACACAGGTCGGAGCTGACAGACTATGAGGCGCTGGAAAAGAAATTTGCGGCGGAGATCGAGAAGGCAAAGGAGAAGGCGAAGGAAAACGGCGCGAAATATGACTGCATCGTCGGTGTGAGCGGCGGAAAGGACGGCGCATACATCACCTATCAGTTAAAGCACAAATATGGAATGCGCGTACTCACCTACACGCTGGACAATGGATTTTCTACCGATTTCGGAAAGAATAATATTGCAAATCTGCTGGATAAGCTGGATGTGGATCACATCCGCATCACGGTAAATGAGTCGAAGCTCCGCGGGTATTATTCCGCCTGCATGAAGCTGATGCACAATTTCTGCAGCGTTTGTTTCCATCTTTGCCACTACTACAGTCATCTGCTGGCGTCGCAGTATAAGATTCCGCTGATCGTCAACGGAAGAACGCATATGCAGGTGCTGCAGGCGGCGGACTGCACAAAAGGCATCGAGCCGTTTGAAATTTCACGTAATCTTGCCGATTTCGAGTATCAGATGTTTGGACGTCTGGTGGAAAAAATGGCGAAGACGAAGCGCCTTGATTATCTGCCGGAGGCGGAGGTGACGTCGCTTTCCTACTTTATGTATCACGATGTGACGGATGAGGAGAAGATGGCGTTCCTGCAGGAGAAGATTGGCTGGAACCGTCCGAAGAGCACTGTTCCGCATCCGGACTGCTGGGCGCATCATATTGCGGAGAAATGCAGCATTGAGAAGCTTGGGTATCCGGTGCGCACCGGTGAGCTTGCCGTGTTTGCGCGCGAGGGCAGCATGCCGGTGGAGGAATCTATCGCGGAGCGCGAAAAGGATGCGGAATATTTCAGCACGGTCGATCCGGAGCTGGAGGCGCGCTTTTACGAAAGAATCAAAAAGCGCTGAATATTTTCCGCCTGAATGCAGAAACTACCTCTCAGAAATGATGAGGAGGCTGCTATGCTTGGAGATTTTAACGTGCGCACGGACCTTGCGCTGGAGGCGAAGGAGAGCTTTGAGGAGGACGATGTAGAGATCCGCGGGGTGCGGGTCGAGGAAGAGACGGATGAGGAACGTGAGATATACACAACCATTGTGAGAATCGAGACGGAGAACGGGGCAAGGACCATGGGAAAACCGGTGGGCACTTACATTACGCTGGAGGCGCCGAACATGTCGTCCGAGGATGAAGACTATCACCGGGAGATTTCCGAGGCGCTTGCCGGTCATCTTGGCCAGCTTTTGGGAGAAAAGGAGCAGACGGTCCTGGTGGTCGGCCTTGGGAACCGCGAGGTGACACCGGACGCCCTCGGACCGCAGGTGGTCGGAAATCTGCGGGTGACGCGCCACATTGCGAAGGAGTACGGGCGCGCGTCGCTGGAGGGCAACGCGCATCTGGTGAGCGCGATCGTGCCGGGCGTGATGGCGCAGACCGGTATGGAGACACTGGAGATCATCCGCGGTGTGGTGCAGGAGACGGCGCCGCAGGCGGTGATCGTGGTGGATGCGCTGGCGGCGAGGAGCACCCGGCGCTTAAACCGCACGATCCAGATCACGGACACCGGCATCAATCCCGGCTCCGGCGTCGGCAACCACCGCAACGGCATCAATGAGGAAGCGCTTGGCGTGCCGGTGATCGCAATCGGCGTGCCGACGGTCGTCGATGCCGCTACGATCGTCAACGACACTATGGAGCACTTAATTGACACGAAGGAGCGCAGACAGAGCCTGCGGGAGCAGATATCTCCGCAGTTAAATACCATGTTTGTGACGCCGAAGGACATTGACGAGACGATCAAACGCGTCAGCTACACGATATCCGAGGGGCTGAATATCGCGCTGTCTTGAAATGGTCATAAAATCACCCGGACGTGCATAGGATATAGTACTACATGCGGTAAGGGTGGACAAGATGAAGCTTCTGGACAGGATCATTCAGGCGGTTCTCACCTGTGCGCTGCTTGCGCTGGGCGGCTATATCATCGTGCGCAGCGTGGCGATCGCGGGCGAGAACGGTCTGTTTAAAAATACGCCGCTGCTCTCAGCGGTTTACGAAAAGATGGAAGAATGGACGGCGGGTACTTACATACCCGTCATTTCCTATGTCTCGGAGGAGACGGAAAAACCCGATATCCTGCTGGAAATGGAGGATCAGATGTTCCCGGTGTACGGGTACGTCAGACGGCAGCAGGAAAATGAGGCGCAGGTGGAGAGCAGGGAGGAGTACGAGCTGATCCTGCGGGCGCAGGCGCAGGCGGAGGAAAACAAGCGCCCGCGTGAGACGGAAAGCTATACGGCTCAGACGGAAGAGGGCGCCGCCGGAGAGAATCCTTTATGGGATTTTCAGTATCTTCTGAATCACTATTTTTCTATGGATATGACGACGACCATCGACGCGCAGCGGCTGGACGGGCGCACACTGCTTTCTATGGATATGACGATGGAGCGGGATTCCTCACAGCCGCAGATCCTGATCTATCACTCGCATTCGCAGGAGGCGTTCGCCGATTCGGTGGAGGGCGATCCGTCCACGACAATTGTGGGAATCGGAGACTATCTCGCACAGATCCTGCGCGAGGATTACGGCTACAATGTGATTCATGAGGACGGCGTGTTTGACCTGGTGGACGGCGTGCTGGACCGCAATCTCGCCTATGATTTTTCTGAGGCGGCTGTGACGGAGATACTGGAGCAATACCCTTCTATTGAGATCGTGATTGACCTGCACCGCGACGGCGTGGACGGAACGCGTTTTGTGACAGAATACAATGGAAAGCCGGCGGCACAGCTGATGTTTATTGCCGGGATGAGCCGGACAGCCGACGGGCAGGACATCGCTTATCTTCCCAATCCCTATATCCAGGATAACCTGGCGTTCGCCCTGCAGCTTCAGCTTGCGGCGGAAGAGGAGACGCCGGAGCTGATGCGCAATATTTATCTGATGGCTTACCGGTTCAACCTGCATCTGCGCCCGAAGAGCCTGCTTCTGGAGGCGGGCACGCAGCTCAGCACGGTGGCGGAGGAAAAAAACGCGATGGAGGCGTTTGCGATGATACTTGATAAAGTGCTGCAGGGCGAAGCAGGTCCTTCGGGGGAGCGGAGCGAATAGTAACCGCCTGAGCATGGGGAATGGCTTTACAAATATTTGGAAGATATGTTACAATGGGCTGGACGCAAAATGCGTGCATATGAGAACACAGCAGAGGACGGATAGCATGATAGATCAGAGTAAAATTCGAAATTTTTGTATTATCGCACATATTGATCACGGAAAATCGACGCTGGCGGACCGCATCATTGAGATGACAGGCCTTCTGACCAGCCGGGAGATGCAGGCGCAGGTGCTTGACAACATGGAGCTGGAGCGCGAGCGCGGGATTACGATCAAGGCGCAGGCGGTGCGCATTATTTACAGGGCGAAGGATGGGGAGGAGTATATTTTCAACCTCATCGACACTCCGGGACATGTGGATTTTAATTATGAGGTTTCCCGCAGTCTGGCGGCGTGCGACGGCGCGATCCTGGTGGTGGACGCGGCGCAGGGCATCGAGGCGCAAACGCTTGCGAATGTGTATCTTGCGCTCGATCACGACCTGGATGTGATGCCGGTCATCAATAAGATCGACCTTCCGAGCGCCGATCCGGAGCGTGTGATCAATGAGATCGAGGACGTCATCGGCATTGAAGCGCATGATGCGCCCTTAATTTCCGCGAAGGTCGGCACCAATGTGGAACAGGTGCTGGAGCAGATCGTGGAAAAGATCCCGGCGCCGGAAGGAGATCCGGCAGCGCCGCTGCAGGCGTTGATCTTTGATTCCATTTACGATTCCTATAAAGGCGTGATCGTGTTCTGCCGCATCAAGGAGGGCAGCGTGAAAAAGGGGACGCCGATCACTATGATGGCGACGGGTGCGAAGGCGGAGGTCGTCGAGGTCGGCTATTTTGGAGCCGGGCAGTTTATTCCCTGCGATGAGCTTTCCGCCGGAATGGTCGGCTATCTCACGGCAAGCCTCAAGAATGTGAAGGACACGCGGGTGGGCGATACCATCACAGGTACGGAGCGCCCGTGCGCGCAGCCGCTTCCGGGCTATAAAAAGGTAAACCCGATGGTTTACTGCGGCATGTACCCGGCGGACGGCGCAAAGTATCCTGATCTGCGCGACGCGCTGGAAAAGCTTCAGCTCAACGACGCTTCCCTGCAGTTTGAGCCGGAGACGTCGATCGCGCTCGGCTTTGGCTTTCGCTGCGGTTTTCTGGGGCTTTTGCATCTGGAGATCATCCAGGAGCGCCTGGAGCGCGAGTACAATCTGGACCTTGTGACGACGGCGCCGGGCGTTATCTATAAAGTGCACAAGACGAACGGCGATGTGATCGAGCTGACGAATCCGGCGAATCTGCCAGATCCGTCGGAGATCGAGTACATGGAGGAGCCGATCGTCAGCGCGGAGATTATGGTGACGACAGAATTTATCGGTGCGATCATGCAGCTTTGCGAGGAGCGGCGCGGTTCCTATCTCGGCATGGAATATATGGAAGAGACGCGCGCGCTTTTAAAATACGATCTGCCGCTCAATGAGATCATCTACGATTTCTTTGACGCGCTGAAATCGCGCTCCCGCGGCTATGCGTCGTTCGATTATGAGATGAAGGGCTACGAGCGCTCTGAGCTGGTGAAGCTGGATATCCTGGTGAACCGCGAGGAGGTGGATGCGCTGTCGTTCATCGTACACGCGGGTACGGCTTACGAGCGCGGCAGAAAGATGTGCGAAAAGCTGAAGGAGGAAATCCCGCGGCAGCTTTTTGAAATTCCGATCCAGGCGGCGATCGGAAGCAAGATCATCGCCCGCGAGACGGTAAAGGCGATGCGCAAGGATGTGCTTGCAAAGTGCTACGGCGGCGATATCACCCGAAAGAAAAAGCTTCTGGAAAAGCAGAAGGAAGGTAAGAAGCGGATGCGCCAGGTGGGAAATGTGGAGATCCCGCAGAAGGCATTCATGAGCGTGCTGAAGCTGGATGATAAATAAATAGGAGAGATTTATGAGACCACTGCAGATTTATATTCATATTCCGTTCTGCGTAAGGAAATGTGCTTATTGCGATTTCCTGTCTTTTGCGGCGGAGGAGGAGACGAAGCGCGCGTATATCCGTATGCTGCTTCGGGAAATAGAAGCGTGGGAGGACCGCGGGGATGCTTGCATCTCCACGGTCTTTTTTGGCGGCGGAACGCCCTCCGTGCTGCCGGCGGAGGATATCGCGGCGGTGCTGGCGGCGCTTGAAAAGAAATTTCCGTTTGAAGAGAAGACGGAGATCACGGTGGAATGCAATCCGGGCACGCTGACGGCGGACAAGCTGAAAAGCTACCGGCAGGCAGGGATCAACCGCCTCAGCATCGGGCTTCAGTCGGCGCAGGAGGCGGAGCTTAAACTGCTTGGCAGGATCCATACCTGGGAGGAATTTCTGGAGAGCTACCGGCTTTCAAGAGCTGCGGGATTTCAGAATATCAACGTTGATCTGATGTCGGCGCTTCCGGGGCAGTCGCGGGAGACATGGCGCGATACGCTGGAAAAAGTGTTTGCCCTGTCGCCGGAGCATATTTCCGTCTACAGCCTGATCATTGAGGAGGGAACGCCGTTTTACGAGCGTTACCAGGCGGACGCGCTGCGCCGGGAGCGCGGAGATGCCTGCGAAATATTGCCGTCCGAGGAGGAGGAGCGCGCGATGTATCATCTGACGGAGAAGCTGCTTTCGGAGAGAGGCTACGCGCGCTATGAGATATCAAACTACGCGCTGCCGGGCTTTGCCTGCCGCCACAACTGCGGCTACTGGGAGCGCCGGGAGTATAAGGGCTTCGGCCTTGGTGCGGCATCACTGGTGGATCATACACGCTTTTCCAATACATCAGATATGCGGAAATATCTGGCGGGACGCTGGACGGGGGCAGCACCGCAGCATCTGACGCGCGAAGAAGAGATCGAGGAGACGATGTTCCTTGGGCTTCGTCTGCGCGAGGGCGTGTCCTTTGCGCGTTTCCGTGAAAGCTTTGGAGTGGAAATGGAAGAAATATATGGGGAGATTTTGCAAAAAGCAGAGCAACAGGGACTGCTCGTGTGCACAAAAGAGGCAGTGCGCCTCACGGAATACGGGACGGATATCAGCAACTATGTTTTAGCGGAGTTTCTATTATAAGAACACAGAGTAAAAAGAATATTGTAGAATGGAAAAAAGTGTGGTATGATGAGGTCTGATAGTTTTACTGCCGCTGTATTTAGAGAGCAGTCTGTCAGAATTTATATGAGCGGGGAATGATTATGCGACACGAATTTAGAAAAATTGAGCCGAAATGGCAGAAAAAATGGGATGAAGCAGGGATTTTTCATGCAGTAGATAATGGAGACAAGCCGAAATTCTACGGACTGGTAGAATTTCCTTACCCGAGCGGAGCGGGAATGCATGTGGGACACATCAAAGCGTATTCCAGCCTTGAGGTGATTTCCAGAAAGCGCCGCATGGAGGGATACAACGTACTGTTTCCCATCGGCTTTGACGCATTTGGTCTGCCGACGGAGAATTACGCGATCAAGACGGGACAGCATCCGCGGAAGATCACGGATGAAAATATTGTAAAATTCACGAACCAGTTAAAGAAGGTTGGCTTTTCCTTCGACTGGGATCGTGTGATCGATACGACGGAGGAAGATTACTACAAATGGACGCAGTGGATCTTCCTGAAAATGTTTGAGAACGGACTGGTGTTCCGCGATACGGCGCTGGTAAATTACTGCCCGTCCTGCAAGGTTGTGCTTTCCAACGAGGACAGCCAGGGCGGAAAATGCGATATCTGCCACAGCGATATCGTTCAGAAATCAAAGACAGTATGGTATCTGCGGATCACAGAGTATGCAGACAAGCTTCTGGAAGGACTGGATACGGTGGATTACCTTCCGAATATCCGCCAGCAGCAGGTGAACTGGATCGGAAAATCGACCGGCGCTTTTGTGGATTTCAGGCTTTCCGGCAAGGACGACAGCTTCCAGATCTACACGACGCGTCCGGATACGCTTTTCGGCGTTACCTTTATGGTTATCGCGCCGGAGCATCCGCTGATCGATAAATATGCGTCCGAGATCAAAAATATGGACGCGATCCAGGCATATCGCGAGGAGTGCGCGAAAAAAACGGAATTTGAGCGCACGCAGCTCGTGAAGGATAAGACCGGTGTGCGTATTGAGGGCATTGCGGCTTCTCATCCGCTCACAGGAAAGGATATTCCAATCTACATCGCCGATTATGTTATGATGGGCTATGGTACCGGCGCAATCATGGCGGTACCGGCGCACGACGACCGCGACTATGAATTTGCGAAGAAGTTTGGTATTGATATTATCCAGGTCATTGAGGGCGGCAATATCGAGGAGGCTGCCTATGCCGGAGACGGTAAGATGATCAATTCTGAATTCCTCAACGGCTACACCAACAAAAAGGATTCCATCGCCCGCATGATCGAGGAGCTGGAAAAGCTCGGCGTTGGAAAGGCTGGCGTGCAGTATAAGATGAAGGACTGGGCGTTCAACCGCCAGAGATACTGGGGCGAGCCGATCCCGATCGTACACTGCCCGCACTGCGGCGTGGTTCCGGTTCCCTATGAGGAGTTGCCGCTGCGTCTGCCGAAGGTAGAGAACTTCGAGCCGGGGCAGGAGGGCGAATCTCCGCTGGCGCGTATTGATTCCTTTGTAAACTGCAAGTGTCCGAAGTGCGGCGGCGACGCAAAGCGCGAGACTGATACGATGCCGCAGTGGGCGGGTTCCTCCTGGTACTTCCTGCGCTACATCGATCCGCACAACAATGATGCGCTTGCGGATATGGAAAAGCTGAAATACTGGATGCCGGTCGACTGGTACAACGGCGGTATGGAGCATGTCACCAGACATATGATCTACTCCCGTTTCTGGCACCATTTCCTGTACGATATCGGCGCTGTCAACACGCCGGAGCCGTATGCAAAGCGCACGGCGCAGGGACTGATCCTCGGACCGGACGGCGATAAGATGAGCAAATCCAAGGGAAATGTGGTCGATCCGCTGGATGTGGTGGAGGAGTACGGCGCTGACGTACTGCGCACGTATGTGCTGTTCATGGGTGACTATGGCGCGGCAACGCCGTGGAGCGAAAATTCTGTGAAGGGCTGCAAACGCTTCCTGGAGCGTGTGGCTGCGCTTACCGACATGGTGTCGGGTGAGGGTGTGACGCCGGAGCTGGAGACGGCATTCCACAAGACCATCAAGAAGGTGTCAAACGATCTGGAGGAGACGAAGTTTAACACCGCGATCGCGGCGCTGATGGGATTGGTAAATGAAATTTATGCGAAAGGCTCCCTCACAAAGGATGAGCTTGTCACGCTGATCAAGCTGCTCTGCCCGATCGCTCCGCATATCTGCGAGGAAATCTGGGAAACGCTTGGCGGCGAAGGCTTCCTGTCGCTTGCGTCCTGGCCGCAGTACGAGGAGAGCAAGACCATCGACGCGATGGTGGAGGTCGGTGTACAGATTAACGGCAAGGTGCGCGGAGCGGTAGCGCTTCCGGCAGGCTGTGACAAGGACGAAGCAATCCGTCTGGTGCTCGCGGACGGCAAGATCCACTCCCTTGTGGACGGCAAGACCGTTGTGAAGGAAATCTACGTTCCGAATAAGATTGTCAATCTGGTTGTAAAATAGAAAGAATACAAACAGCAAGTGTTTGAGGCTGGCGTGAACAGTAATCAGACATCTTGTCCGGTATTTAAAAAAGAAAAGGCTGCGCCTGCTTAAATATCAGCGGGACGCAGCCTTTTTTGACTTTAAACGCTTATTTCTTCTTCCTTTTTGGGAAGATACAGATGTACCTGGTCGATCCGGTTTTTGTCGACCGCATCCACCACGAGACGGATGCCGTCCGCTGTGGTGACGGATTCGCCAACCGCAGGCAGATGGTCAAGTCCGCCAATAATCAGACCGCCGAGGGAATCGTAGTCCTCCGAGTGAAGCGACAGATGCAGCGCATCGTTGACGTCGTCGAGCTTCATAAAACCGGCGATCACATATTCGTTTTCGGAAATCTTTTTGATGAGATCTTCCTCATCCTTGTCGTATTCGTCGCGGATCTCGCCGACGATCTCCTCCAGCAGATCCTCCAGTGTAATAAGACCTGCCGTTGCGCCATATTCATCCAGCACGATGGTGAAGTTGATGGAAGCCTGGCGCATCTCATCCATTAATTCCGAAGTATTCTTATATTCATACGTGAAATATGGTTCACGCATCATGCCGCGCAGATCAAAGCTGTTCTCGTCACAGAAGATCAGATCCTTGATATTGAGCACACCAACGACATTATCGGTACTTTCCTCATAAACCGGCAGTCGGGTAAACTTTTCTTCGCGGAAAATATTCAGCACCTCGTGATAGGAGGCGTTGACATCAACGGAAACCATCTCCACCCGCGGGATCATAATATCCTTCGCCTGCGTGTCGCCGAAATCGAACACATTGTAGATCATCTGCTTTTCTTCCTGCTCAATGACGCCGTCCTCGTGGCTGACATCCACGTAGGTGCGCAGCTCATTTTCCGTCATGACGTCGCCTTTGGCATTGGGGTCGACCCCAAGAAGCCTGATAAGCAGATTAGAAAGCTGGTTCGTAATGAAAATAACCGGTGTAAGCACCTTTGTCAGTATGTAAATGATTCCGGCATCCGACAATGCAAGCTTTTCTGCATTGTGGGAAGCGTATGTTTTCGGGGAAATCTCACCGAAAATAAGAATCAGCAGCGTCAGTACGCCGCTTCCGATACTGACCGCCCAGCTTCCGAACAGACTGGTGACAAGGGTGGTAACCATAGAAGCTGCACCGATATTTACGATATTGTTGCCGATTAATATGGCGCTGAGCATCTTTCCCGGATTTTCCGTCACCTTTAAGAGGGTGGCGGCGCGTTTGTTTCCTTCATCCGCCAGAGTTTTGATTTTGATTTTGTTTACCGTGGTCAAAGCCGTTTCCGCTGAGGAAAAAAATGCGGAAAGGGCAATCAGCAGCACTATTACGCCTAGCTGTATGGCCTCGCCTGAGTCCAAAATGTCATCTCCTTTCGGTGCAGAGATCAAATACTGCACTTGTTTGATAATGATAGCGTATTTCTAAAAAAAAATCAAGGAAACAAGCACACTTTATATAAATTTTAGTATCTGTTTGCAGCTGCGCATCTGTCAGGAATACTTTCCGGGCCTGCCGCATATATTAACAACAGACAGGAGGGAGGAGAATTTATGCTTGCAGGATCAAATATCCGGGTCGTGGTGAAATCATTGATTATTTCCTATATTATTACGGGGATTCTGCTGCTGCTTACGGCGCTGCTGCTTTACAGGCTGGAACCGCAGCAGAGTATGGTTTCGGTGGGAATCCTCGTGATTTATGTACTCAGCAGTTTTTTAGGCGGGCTGCTGGCGGGAAAAGGGATAAGGAGCCGGAAATTTTTGTGGGGACTGGTGACGGGCACGCTTTATTTTATCATGCTGCTTGCGGCTTCCTGGATATCAGGCGGCATTGATGCGAAGGCGGCGGAAATTATCACAACGATGCTGCTTTGCCTTGGAGGAGGCATGCTTGGCGGAATGCTGGCATAGAAAAATGTTGCATTTTGAAAAACAACGTGCTATAATACCGCTATCTACATAATATCGTGTCAATTCCGACAGATACCCATTTTATAAATGTTAAAGTGCAGATGATGGATATTCGTATTTTTGTTAGATACGCAGAGTGAGAATAGAAAGGAAATTTTATGACGAGAGAACAGTATGAATCGCTCCCGGCAGTTCAGCTAAAGGAGATTGCCAGGGCAAGAGGACTAAAGGTAACTGGCGGTATGCGCAAGTCAGAGGTAGTGGAACTGATGCTTGCGGAGGACGAGAAAGACGGACAGAAGAACGCGGCGGATGCAAAAGCGGAGGAGCCGATCGCTGCCGCGGGGAAGGCAGAATCTTCTGCGGTGGAAATGAAAACGGAACGCCGTCCGGCAGAGGAAAAAACAGAAAATACAGCGGCGGAGGCCGGCGAGGCCGGAGAACGGTCGGACAAGCCGCCCGTGGATATCGCGCAGCTTGACAGCGGCATTGTTGTGCAGGGAATTCTGGAAGTGCTGCCGGATGGCTACGGTTTTATCCGCAGCAATCATTATCTTCCGGGGGAAAACGACGTTTATGTATCCCCGTCACAGATCCGCAGATTCGGGCTGAAAACGGGAGATATCCTGACCGGAAACACACGTATTAAGACGATGCAGGAGAAATTCAGCGCGCTTTTGTATCTGACGTCGATCAACGGCATGGCGCCGGGCGAGGCGTCAAAGCGCTACAACTTTGAAGATATGACGCCGATCTTCCCGAACGAGCGGCTGCGCCTAGAGCGCGGAAGCAGGGACGTGTCCATGCGTATCGTGGATCTCATTTCCCCGATCGGAAAAGGACAGCGCGGGATGATCGTGTCCCAGCCAAAAGCGGGAAAAACGACGCTATTAAAGGACGTCGCAAAATCAATCCTGAAAAATAATCCGGAGGTTCATCTGATCATCCTGCTGATCGACGAGCGCCCGGAGGAGGTTACAGATATCCGTGAGGCGATCGTTGGCGACAACGTGGAGGTGGTCTATTCGACCTTTGACGAACTGCCGGAGCATCATAAGCGCGTGTCCGAGATGGTTATTGAGCGCGCAAAGCGTCTGGTGGAGCACAAACGTGACGTGGTGATCCTTCTGGACAGCATCACGCGCCTTGCACGCGCGTACAACCTGGTCGTGCCGCCAAGCGGACGTACTCTGTCCGGCGGTCTTGACCCGGCGGCGCTGCATATGCCGAAGCGCTTCTTCGGTGCGGCGAGAAATATGCGCGAGGGCGGCAGCCTGACCGTGCTTGCAACGGCCCTTGTGGATACCGGAAGCAAGATGGACGATGTGGTCTATGAGGAATTTAAGGGCACCGGCAACATGGAGCTTGTTCTGGACCGCAAGCTCTCCGAAAAGCGTGTATTCCCGGCAATTGATATTCCGAAATCCAGCACGCGCAGGGAGGATCTGCTGCTTGACCACGAGGAGCAGGAGGCGGTGTACATTATGCGCCGGGCGTTAAATGGTATGAAATCTGATGAGGCGGTGGAGAATATTCTCAATTTGTTTGTGCGTACGCGGGATAACCGTGAATTTGTGCAGACAGTAAAGAAGCAAAAATTTATATAAGTACTTGCAAATAAAGTCGGAATGTGCTATAATCCAAGCATTGCTTAACTGAATTGTGAGGTGAAAATCATGAAAGAGGGAATCCATCCGGCATACCATCAGGCAACTGTTACCTGCAACTGTGGAAATACATTTACGACAGGCTCTACAAAGAAGGACATCCACGTAGAAATCTGCTCAAAGTGCCATTCGTTCTACACAGGACAGCAGAAGACAGCGGCTGCCCGCGGACGTATTGATAAGTTTAACAAGAAATACGGCATCAATGCATAATAGAAATGGTAACGGTAAGGTTGAGGTTGGACAAATCTCAACCTTTTTTGCTATGAAAGCCCGGTCGACATGCGTCAGCACGCAGCAATCGGGGCTTTCATTTGTGGGGAAAGAAGGTCCCGAATGGACTTTCGTTTTTAAGGAGGACAGTATGAAAGGTTCTGGAATTGGCGGACAGGCGGTCATGGAGGGCGTCATGATGAAAAACGGCGACCGTTATGCCGTGGCAGTACGCAAGCCCGATAAAGAGATTATCGTGAAAACGGAAGAATCTCCGGCATTTATCAAAGGGAAAAAGGTGCTGGAGCTTCCGTTTGTGCGCGGTGTGTTCAGCTTTGTGGATTCACTGGTGCTTGGCATGAAAACACTGACATACTCCGCCGGCTTTTTTGAGGATGAAGAGGAGGAAGAGCCGGAGAAGGAGCCGTCAAAGCTTGATAAAAAAATCGACAGCTTTTTAAACACAAAGAAGGGCATGGACATCCTGATGGGCATTACGGTGGCTATTTCCATGGTCTTTGCTGTAGCGGTATTTATGATCCTGCCGTATTTTCTGTCGCTGCTTCTTCAGAAGGTGACGGACAATACCAACATTATTGTTACCTGCGAGGGTATTCTGAAGATTGCGATCTTCCTGCTTTATATCAAGCTGATCTCAAATATGAAGGATATCCAGCGGGTGTTTATGTACCACGGCGCGGAGCATAAATGCATCAATTGTATCGAACACGGGATGGAGCTGAACGTGGAAAACGTGATGAAAAGCTCCAGGGAGCATAAGCGCTGCGGAACCAGCTTTTTGCTGATCGTCATGGTCGTCAGCGTGATCGTGCATATGTTTATCCGCGTGGAGTCGAGCGTGCTCGGCTTTGTGATCCGCATTCTGCTGCTGCCGGTGATCGCAGGTATTTCCTATGAGTTTATCCGCCTTGCCGGGAAATCGGAGAACAGGCTTGTAAATCTTTTGAGCAGGCCGGGCATGATGCTGCAGCACCAGACGACGCGCGAGCCGACGCCGGATATGGTGGAGGTGGCGATCGCTTCCGTGGAAGCAGTGTTCGACTGGAAGAAATTTTTAAATGAAAATTTTGGAACAAATTACGAAATTACAGAGAAAGAATACGTGTGCAAAGAGACGATCGTTCCGGGCACGGAGCGGACGGAGAAGGATAGCGCGCCGACAGAGAAGCAGGGCGTCGCTGCGGAGGGCGCGGCAGGATGAGAAATGCTGCGGAGGAAGCTGCGAAAGCCGGATGCCGGGACGCTGAGGAAGACATGCAGCAGGAGAAGGCGGAAAAACGTTCTTACTGCGGGCTGCTGCAGTGGGGGATCGGTGCGCTGAAGGCACAGGAAATCACGGAGGCGGCATCTGACGCCTGGATTCTGCTTGAGCACGTGACGGGCATCGACCGCACGCATTATTTTCTGAAAATGACAGAAAGCTGCCCGAAGGAAGCGGCAGAGAGCTACCGGGAGCTGATCGGGCGGCGGGCGCAGCATATGCCGGTGCAGTATCTTACCGGCGAGCAGGATTTTATGGGGTATTCTTTCCGCGTGAATGAGCAGGTGCTGATCCCGCGGCAGGATACGGAGCTGCTTGTCCTGGAGGCGGAGAAAAAAATCCGTCCGGGTGCGGCGGTGCTTGATATGTGCACCGGATCGGGCTGTATTATTATCAGTCTGGCAAAGCGATGCCGCATCAGTGCTTTTGCGGCGGATATTTCAGAGGGCGCGCTCGCGGTCGCGCAGGAGAATGCCGCCGCACTGCAGGCGGACGTAGCTTTTATTAAGAGCGATCTTTTTGAGGCGGTGGAAGGGAAATACGATTGTATTGTTTCCAATCCGCCCTACATTGCGAGCGGGGAAATTCCCCGGCTGATGCCGGAGGTGCGGGACTATGAGCCGATTACAGCGCTTGACGGGAGCGCGGACGGTCTTAGGTTTTACCGCAGAATTGCGGCCGATGCGAAAAAATTTTTAAAGCCGGGCGGCTGGGTTTTCTGTGAGATCGGGTTTGACCAGGGAAAGACAGTGCCGGAGATTTTTGAAAAGGAAGGCTATCAGGAGATAATAGTAAAAAAGGACCTGGCAGGTCTGCCGAGGGTAGTGACCGCCAGGCTGTGTTAATAGGAGGAAACCATGTTTGACAAGCTGGAGGATTTGTTGATCCGTTTTGAGGAATTGCTGAACGAATTAAATGAGCCAGGGGTGGCGGGCGACCCGGCTCGTTTCCAGAAGCTTATGAAGGAGCAGAGCAATCTGCAGCCGATCGTGGACGCGTACAAGGAATATAAAGCGTGTAAGCAGACTGTTGAGGACAGCCTGTCCATGCTGGAGGGCGAGTCCGACGAAGAAATGCGCGAGCTGTTAAAGGAAGAGTTAAATTCGGCAAAGGACAGGATCGCGGAACTGGAGAGGGAATTAAAGATCCTGCTGCTCCCGAAGGATCCGAACGATGATAAAAATGTTATCGTGGAGATCCGCGCGGGCGCGGGCGGAGACGAGGCTGCGCTGTTTGCGGCGGAGATGTACCGTCTTTATGTGAAATATGCCGAGAAGCGCCGCTGGAAGGTGGAGCTGCTGAATGCCGACGAGATCGGCATCGGCGGCATGAAAGAGGTCAACTTTATGATCACCGGGCAGGGCGCCTACTCCCGTCTGAAATACGAGAGCGGTGTTCACCGCGTGCAGCGTGTGCCGGAGACGGAATCCGGCGGCAGGATCCACACCTCGACGATCACTGTTGCGGTGATGCCGGAGGCGGAGGATGTGGACGTGGTAATCGACGAGAAGGATATCCGCATCGACGTTATGCGCGCTTCCGGAAACGGCGGACAGTGCGTCAACACGACGGACTCTGCGGTGCGCCTGACGCATTACCCGACCGGTATCGTGGTATACAGCCAGACGGAAAAGTCACAGCTTCAGAATAAGGCGAAGGCATTCGCGCTGCTGCGCGCAAAGTTGTATGATATCGAGCAGCAGAAGGCGCACGACGCGGAGGCGGAGCTGCGCCGCAGCCAGATCGGAACCGGGGACCGCTCTGAAAAAATCCGTACCTACAATTTCCCGCAGGGACGCGTGACGGATCACCGGATCAAGCTGACGCTCTACAAGATCGATTCTATCATGGACGGAGATATCGACGAGCTGCTGGACAGCCTGATCGCGGCCGATCAGGCGGCAAAGCTGTCGGCAATGAATGAAGAGTAAGCTTAGTAAAAGGAAGGATATTTTTCTGCGAAGGCAGTCGATAAGGACGCGGGCAGAAAAATATCCTTTTTGTATTTTCTAAAATAACACTTGCGTTTGTGTGACCGATGTGATATAATCAGTGACATAAAACTTCTGAATAGTCTGGTGCGTTCGCACACAATTCTCCGAGTTTTATAAATAAATGACAGAAAGGGTGGTTATTTGAAGTATGAAGATTTTGTCTGCATGATGCAGACGCAGATGCAGGAAAGGCTGGGGGAGAAGGTGCAGATACAGCTCCATCAGATTTTGAAAAATAATTCTGTGGTTCTGGACGCGCTTTCCATCAGTGAAGAGGGAAGCGGAATTGCACCGACGATCTATCTGAACGACTTTTATCGTGGATATCAGGAGGGGACACCGATTCCGGACATTGCCGATCAGATGGAGGCGCTTTACCGGAAAAGCAGGGTGACGGTTCCTTTTGACACGACTTTCTATGCAGATTTCGGAAAAGTGAAGCAGCATCTGGCGTGTCGTGTGATCAACCGGGAGAAAAACCGGGAGCTGCTGAAAACGGTACCTTATCGCATCTTTCTTGATCTTGCAATTGTGACATACTATTATTTCGAGGACAGCTGCCTTGGAACGGGCACGATCCTGGTGTACAGCAGCCACTGTAAAAACTGGGGAATTACTGAGGAAGAGCTGTTTGCCTGTGCGCGGGAAAACACCCTGCACATCCAGCCGGAGGAATTTTTAAGTATGGACGGCGTGCTGGAAAAGTTTCAGGGATGCGGGGAGGCGAAGGCGGAGACGGAGAACGTTTTGCCGATGTATGTGCTGACGAACAAAACAAATTATTTTGGGGCGGCAAGCCTGTTGTTTGATTCGGTACTGCAGGATATTGCGGACAAGCTGGAGGACGATTTCTGGATCCTTCCGAGCAGCATCCACGAATGTATCATTATCCCGGCGGAATCCGCAATGCCCAAAGAAGAGATGCAGGAGATGGTACGCGAGATCAACCGCAACGAGGTGGCCGCGGAGGATTTTCTTTCGGATGAAATCTACCGTTATCAGAGGGAATTTCATAAACTCAGCCTGTAGATTTCTGACGCCGGACTGTGCCGAAACGGAAAAAATAAAAAGTCAGGGATGCTTTCCTTGACTTTTTGTGCATTTTGTAGTATTGTATTCAAAGGTACTGATGCTCAGTACCGTGCACCTGTAGCTCAGGGGATAGAGCAGTGGTTTCCGGTACCACGTGTCGGGGGTTCGAATCCCTCCAGGTGCGTTTTAAATTTGCAAGGAAATTATAAGACGGAGGAAGGGTAAATGGATAATATCAGAGAGTGGATTTCCGATAATCTGCGCTATATACTTCTCGGACTTGCACTGATCCTTGTCCTTGCGATTGCTGTGATCGGAATTCGGGCGATCAGCAATATCGCAGCAGGAAAAAGTCCGGTGGCAGATCTGCAGCAGACGGAAACGGAATCCGAAACGACAAAGGATGTGATCGTGGAGACAGATGCGCAGCCCGCATTGACGGGAACGCTTCAGGAGAATGACGGCAGGGTGCTGACGGTCATGACCTCATACTATTCAGCGCGCACAAACGGAGATACGGAGACTCTGAAAAAGCTTGATCCTTCCCTGACAGACCAGGAGCTCACAGAGCTGACAGACGGTTATGTGGAAAAATACGAGGATATCAGGACTTATTCCCTGCAGGGACGGGCAGCAGGAGAGTATGTGGTGTATGTCTGTTACAACGGAAAGGTCGTAAATATCGACACGCGGGTGCCAAGTCTGACTCAGTTTTATTTAAAGAGTGATGAGGAGGGCAGCCTTTATATTTATGATTATGACGGCGATACTGACACGGAGGCATATCTTGAAGAGACGCGCAAGACGTCTGAGGTGCAGGATTTGATCGCTTCCGTAAAACAGGAATGCGATGAGGCGGAAAATTCCGATCCGGCGCTGAAGGAATTCATGAGCCAGTACGGCAGCACGCAGGAGGGCGCGACAGGTCAGAGCAGTGACGGTGAAAACTCCGGCAATGAAATGGTGGCGATTGACGAGTGCAATATCCGTACTGAGCCGAATACGGAGTGTGAAGTTCTGGCTGTTCTGTATATCGGTGAAACTGTTACAAAGACAGGAGAGACGGACGACGGATGGACAGTGATCGACTACAACGGACAGACCGCGTATATAAAGAGCGAATTCCTTTCCGCGGCGGAGGATGCGCAGGCGGCAGACGAAGCAGATTATTTTGCTCCGGGAAGCACGGATGACGGTACGGCAGATGCAGACTACACTGCGGACGATTATACTGGTGCGTAGCGGTGTTCTGATTAAAAAAATGAATAAACGTTATCTATATTATTCAAATTGACAATCATGAAAAATTCTTGTCATGAAAAAGAAGTCAGTATATAATAAAATAGATGGACAAAGATGTCGAAAATGCAGACGGACCTGTTCCGCCTGCATTTGTTTATTTCCGCGAGGATAAACGGCATCCCAGAAACGATTTAAGGAGGAGAATGAAAATGTCATACGTTGATGAGGTAATTGAGCAGGTTGTGAAGAAAAACCCTGCAGAGCCGGAATTCCATCAGGCAGTGAAAGAGGTTCTGGAATCACTGAGAGTTGTTGTGGAAGCAAACGAGGAAAAATTCAGAAAGGATGCCCTGCTGGAGCGTCTGGTTGAGCCGGAGAGACAGATCAAATTCCGTGTTCCGTGGGTAGATGATAAAGGACAGGTACAGGTAAACACAGGCTACCGCGTACAGTTTAACAGCGCGATCGGACCGTACAAGGGAGGTCTTCGTCTTCATCCGTCCGTAAATCTTGGCATTATCAAATTCCTTGGTTTTGAACAGATTTTCAAAAATTCTCTGACAGGTCTTCCGATCGGCGGCGGCAAGGGCGGCTCTGACTTCGATCCGAAGGGCAAATCAGACAGAGAGGTTATGGCATTCTGTCAGAGCTTCATGACAGAGCTTTGCAAATATATCGGCGCAGACACTGACGTACCGGCAGGCGATATCGGCACCGGCGCGCGTGAGATCGGTTATATGTTCGGACAGTACAAGAGGATCAGAGGTCTGTATGAGGGCGTTCTGACAGGCAAAGGCCTTTCCTACGGCGGATCCCTTGCAAGAACGGAGGCAACCGGCTATGGCCTTCTGTATCTCACGCAGGAGCTTCTGAAAATCAACGGCAAGGAGATCAGCGGCATGACGGCAGCGGTTTCCGGCTCCGGCAACGTTGCGATCTACGCGATCCAGAAAGCGCAGCAGCTTGGCGTGAAGGTTGTTACCTGCTCCGATTCCAACGGCTGGGTATACGATCCGGAAGGCATCGATGTGGCAGCGCTGAAGGAAATCAAAGAGGTAAAGCGTGCGCGTCTGACAGAGTACAGGAATTATCGTCCGAACTCTGAGTACCATGAGGGCAGAGGCGTATGGAGCATCAAGGTTGACCTCGCTCTTCCGTGCGCTACTCAGAATGAGCTGCTTCTTGACGATGCAAAACAGCTCGTGGCAAACGGCGTTACCGCAGTCTGCGAGGGCGCAAACATGCCGACTACGCTGGAGGCAACGGAGTATCTGCAGGCAAACGGCGTGATCTTTGCACCGGGCAAAGCTGCAAACGCAGGCGGCGTTGCGACCTCCGCACTGGAGATGTCCCAGAACAGCGAGCGTCTGAGCTGGTCCTTTGAGGAAGTAGATGCAAAGCTGCAGCAGATTATGATCAACATCACGCATAATATTTCTGATGCAGCCGAGAGATACGGTATGGCAGGCAACTATGTGGCAGGCGCAAATATCGCAGGCTTCGAGAAGGTTGTAAATGCAATGACAGCACAGGGTATTGTGTAAATAGATTTGAAAAAAGATCAGAAAATGTTCCCGCCTGCCAGACGACGGCGTCTGTCACGCGGGGATGTTTTGTTTTTGCCGCAGAAAGCGCTTGACATTGCCTGGTAAAAGGAGAATAATTAGGAATAAAGAACAAGCACGGCGCACTAATGGGAGAGAGAAGCTGACGTGCGATGAGGAGGAAAAATTATGTTAGACATCAAGATCACAAAAACAACAAACCCGAAGCCGCTTCCGACGGAGGACAATCCGCTGGTATTTGGTACGATTTTTACAGACCACATGTATGTGATGGAGTATACAAAGGGACAGGGGTGGCACGATCCGGAAATCATGCCGTATCAGCCGATTTCGCTGGATCCTTCTGCAATGGTATTCCACTATGGACAGGAGATGTTTGAGGGCCTGAAGGCTTATAAGACGGATGACGGAAGAATCCTGCTGTTCCGCCCGGACAAAAATATTGAGCGTGCAAACAACTCTAACAAGCGTCTGGAGATCCCGCAGATTCCGGAGGATGATTTCCTGAACGCTCTGAAAACACTGGTAAAACTGGATCAGGCATGGATCCCGACAAAGCCGGGTACCTCCCTTTATATCCGTCCGTTTGTGATCGCGACCGATCCGTTCCTTGGCGTGCGTCCGTCCGATACTTATAAGTTTATCATCATCCTTTCCCCGGTAGGCGCTTACTATCCGGAGGGACTTGACCCGGTAAAAATCTGGATCGAGGATGAGTACGTAAGAGCCGTAAAGGGCGGTATCGGAGAGGCAAAGACCGGCGGTAACTATGTGGCTTCCCTGGCGGCGCAGATCAAGGCGCACGAGGAGGGCTACTCCCAGGTGCTCTGGCTGGACGGCGTGGAGAGAAAATATATCGAAGAGGTTGGCGCTATGAACATCTTCTTCAAGATCAACGGCACTGTTGTGACGCCGATGCTGAACGGAAGTATCCTTCCGGGCGTTACCAGAAATACCTGCATCCAGCTTTGTAAGGAGTGGGGACTTCCGGTGGAGGAGCGCCGCATTTCTGTGGACGAGCTGGTAGAGGCGGCAAAGACCGGCGCTCTGGAAGAGGTATGGGGCTCCGGCACGGCAGCTGTTATTTCCCCGGTCGGTCATCTGCGCTATGAGAACGACGTGTTCCAGATCGCAGACGGCGGCATCGGTCCTGTCAGCCAGAAGCTGTACGATACCGTTACCGGTATTCAGCTTGGAAAGATCGAGGATAAGCACGGCTGGACGGTAGAGGTGAAGTAAGAGGCAGTTTGAGCCGCCTGTTACCAGACGGGAAAATAGAAATATAGAAGGTTTTTAAATAGAATCCGGCATCCAGCATCCATGTGCAGATAATAGGCAAATCTCAAAGAGCAACGTGTCTGCATTGGATGTGGGATGCCGGATTTTTTGCGCCGTTACCAGGGGAATTTGAAAAAGTTAGCAGCTGCTGGAATCGGTTCAGCGCTTGGCCCGCGGCTTCCAGCGGATGAGCCGCATGGAGTTGAGGAGCACGCAGACAGTGGCTCCGTTGTGGAGCAGGGCGCCGGGCACCATCGGCAGCAGACCGAGACTGGAAAGGGTGATGCCGGCGAAGTTGACGAAGCAGGCAAATACGATGATGTTTTCCAGAATGATGGTGCGCGCCTTGCGGGTGACGGCGAGCGCGTAGGACAGGCTGGCGCTGCTGCATTTATCTGTGAAAATGACGTCCGCATCCGCTGAGCAGCCAAGCGTCAGATTGTTGTCTGTGCGGTAGAGGCCGCCCTGAGGTGAGGGCTGCACAGAGTTTGCCGCGCCAAGGCGCTCCACGGTTTCCCCGTCCGGAAGGATAATGCCGTGTTTCGCCGCGTTGATGACGCAGGCGAGTACGGCGGCCGGGCTTGCAAGCACCAGTGAGCAGGGGCAGGCGATGACAAGGATGGACATCACGCGCGAGATATCGCGGGTAAAAATAAATACAACGGCGCAGATGCCAAGGATCACCGGCAGGAAGTATCTGGAAAAGCGGTCGGCAAGACGCTGCACGTTTCCGCCTTCCCCGGAAGCGTGTCCGCTGTTTTTTGAAGATGCGGGCAGGGAGGAGAGGAGGGCGTCTGCTGTCAGATGTGTTTTTTCCATGGTGAAGTCCTCCAGCGCTTCGCCGAGGAGCATCATAAAGGAAACCTCTGCGCCTTCCATAAATTCTCCGGTAAAGATCGTGCCGATCAGTGCGAGCACCACAAGGATACCGGTTGTGACGGAACGTGTGCGCCAGACAGTTTCCAGTGTGTCATAGCAGATAAAGCCGCCGCCGATGGCGAGCGGGATCAGCGCTGCCGGAAAAGGCAGCGGCAGAGCGAATACCTCGTCGATGAGAACGGCGAGGAGGATCAGCAGTAATACGAATGCCGGAAAGCCGAATGCTTTCAAATATATTTTTGTGTTCATATGTTCCCTCATTTCTGTAATCTGTAATAACAAGCGACGAGGAGACCTGTTTTACCAGGCTCCTCGTCCGTAAGCTTATAAAAGATGAATACCGTTTCGTCTTGCTTCCTTTGTGATTTCCTCCGGCCACAGCGACACCTGCACCTCGCCGATGTGCGCCTTTCGCAGATAGAACATACAGATACGCGACTGACCGATGCCGCCGCCGATGGTGTAGGGCAGCTTCTTTTCGAGAATCGCCTTCTGGAACGGAAGAGATGCCCGCTCCGGGCATCCGGCGATTTCGAGCTGACGCAGCAGGCTTTCCTCGTCCACGCGGATTCCCATGGAGGAGAGCTCCAGCGCGATGTCCAGCACCGGGTAGTAGACAATGATGTCGCCGTTCAGCGCCCAGTCGTCGTAATCCGGCGCTCTGCCGTCGTGTCGCTGTCCGGAGGTGAGCACGCCGCCGATCTGCATGATAAATACGGCACCTTTTTCCTTCACAATGCGGTATTCGCGCTCCTTTGGCGTGCAGTCCGAATAGAGATCCTCCAGCTCCTGCGAGGTGATGAAGAAGATGTCCTTCGGAAGAATCTCTTCAATATAATCATACTGGATCGCCATATACTTTTCGGTTTTTTTCAGTACTTTGTAGATGGTGCGGACGACTTCTTTTAAGGTATCCGCCGTGCGCTCCTCGTGGGAAATGATTTTTTCCCAGTCCCACTGATCCACATAGATGGAATGAATGTTGTCAGTGTCCTCATCCCGGCGGATCGCGTTCATATCGGTGTACAGCCCCTCGCCGTGGGAAAAACCGTATTCTTTTAAGGCATAGCGCTTCCATTTTGCCAGGGAATGCACGATTTCCGCGGTGCTTTCATTCTGTTCGCGGATGCCGAAGGAAACGGGACGCTCAACGCCGTTCAGGTTGTCGTTCAGTCCGGAAGCCGGGGTGACAAAAAGCGGCGCGGATACGCGCAACAGATTCAGACGGGAAGAGAGCGTCTGCTGAAAAAAGTCCTTCACCGTTTTGATGGCAACCTGTGTATCGTGAAGATTTAGAGCCGATTCGTAATGTTCGGGAATAATTAAATGTTCCATATCCTGTTAAAATCCTCCCTTACCATGCCGGCCGCACAGAAGCAGCCAGTATGAGAATTTCTTTCTTTCACAGTATAACAGATTTCTGGAAAATTACAAGGAAAACAACAGGGAAACCTATTTGACAACGCCAGATAAGGAAGTTTTTATGTAGGGTACGGTGTAACTCAGTAAAATGGGTTACACCGTTTTCCTTTGTTCTTATGCTACAAAGCGGAAGTCCTGCGGGTTTGCCCGTATTTCTTCCATCATAGCAAGGATTTCCTGTTCGGTAGGAATATCTATCATTCCCGCCGCCGTAAAGTAAATATCCACTTTCACATAACAGTGACCGCTTGACTTATCATTGTTGTGAACTTCAATACACTCAATTAGAGAATTTACAAGCGTTGGGGTAAGCTTCGTAATATCCGTCATTTCACGCAAGGTACGGAGTAAAAGCCTTAAATCCGTAACCTTTTGTTCGGTTTCCTGCAAGGTCTGCTGACTGTCGGCTACCTCCTGTATTAATGCTTTCTGCTCTTTTTCGTAGCTTTGAAGCATTTTAGAAAAGCGTTCGTCAGAGAGTATGCCTGTTGCGTTCTGCTCGAATACCTTTTCAATCAGGCGGTCAATTTCTGCAATTCTTCTTGTACCTTGCTCAACCGACTGCTGAAGCCTCTTGTATTCTTTCTTCCGCATTGCGTTGGTTTTCTTCGCCAGCATATACAGAAATACCGTCTCGTGGCACTTCACGAAATCCGCTAAACCGCTGATGGCTTCAAATACAATCTTTTCAAGCACTACATCTCGGATATAGTGGATTTTGCAAGTCCCTCTGCCGTCCTTATAGTTGGAACATCTCCAAAATTCCTGATTGCGTTTCAGGCTCTTTGCGGCGCAGAAATGCAGTTTTGCACCGCAATCGGGGCAATACACCAATCCCGAAAAAAGGCTTGTACTGCCTGTTGATGTCGGTCTGCGACGGTGCTGGCGAAGTTCCTGCACTCTTAACCATTGCTCCTCAGAGATTATCGGTTCTTGCATATTCGGAATTATCTGATGTTCTTCCGTAGGCTTGTAGATGGTCTTATGCACCTTGTAGCTGACGGTAGTGGTCTTGAAATTCACAGCACAACCTGTGTACTGTCTGTTTTCAAGAATGCCTACCACTGTTTTCTGATCCCAGTTATACGGATTAGCGGGTACTTTCTGTGCGTGTGGTCTGCCGATACTTTCATAATAGGCAGATGGAACGAGGATTTGTTCTTTCTCAAGTTGTCTTGCAATCTGTGACGGTCCAAGCCCTGCAAGGCAGAGAGCATAGATTTTGCGTACTATTTCAGCGGCAGGCTCGTCAATTACCCATTGCTTTTTATCAGTCTCGGATTTCTTGTACCCGAACGGAACTGTTGGCGAAACTCTTTCTCCGTGTTCCGCTTTGGATTGCCATACCGCACGGATTTTCTTTGAGGTCTGTGCCGCATACCACTCGTTGAAAATATTGTGAAAAGGCATCATCTCCACACCGTCGCCGGTCAGCGTGTCCACTCGCTCCTGTATAGCGATAAATCGGATACCAAGCGAGGGATATACCACCTGCGTCAGTCTGCCCATTTCCACCTGTTCACGACCGAAACGAGATAGGTCTTTTACAATAATTGTGCCGATTTCTCCGTTCTCCGCCATACGCTCCATACGCATAAAGTTCGGTCTTTGAAAGGTCGTACCCGATACGCCGTCGTCCACGAAAAACATTGTGTTGGTGTAACCCTCTTTGCGTGCATAGTCTTGTAAAATCTGTTTTTGATTCGTAATGGAATTGGATTCCTCGTCTTTATTATCGTCGTCAACCGATAACCTGCAATATAACGCTGTGATTTTTTCTTCTGCCTGCCTGTTTAATTTCGTTGCTGTTGTCATAAATTTTTTCTCCTTTCCGACAACAGGGCATAGCAAAGGCAAATATAGCTTACTATACCCTGCCATCTTTTTCTATTATGCGATTGTTAAATCAGTTTTTCGGACAGTATCAGTTCCTTGAATTGCTCCATTACGCATTGCTTGCCTTTGGGATTAAAATGCGTGGAGATTTCATAAGTTGTCCCACCGATTTTCATCGTAAAATTATCTTCACCGAAACGGCGCATCTTGCCGTAATCAAAAATGCAGTTCTTGCTTCGGGGCAGAAGATAATCCACAAGACAAGCAGGCTCAGCTTCGTCTATCGGTTCAGGCGGCTGAATATGCACAACCTCGTTGTTTGGATAAATATCAATCTTTTCCATTCTCGTCACCTTACCTTTCATCTCGGCTGTTTCGCCTGCGTTCCATTTTTCGCTGATTTTCATACAGCAGTTTCAGAATAGTATCGGTCATCTGCTTCTGCGTATAGTTCTTTGGGAAAAATCCCCTTAAATCCTGCACTTTAAAACTGATACGCTCTGTCTGATTGGCTTTTTCTTCCAACATAATCTCGTAAATGCTATCCGAAGAAAGAGTACCTTGCTGTGCGGCCTTCTTCATACGGATACTCTGTGCGTGGGAAGGTGTGCAGTCATTCAGGCTCATTGCGTCAAGCAATATTTTCTGCTGCTTTTCAGACAGATAGGAAAGCTCCACGGCGGGACTGAGTGCAATTATTCCCTCGTCAACTTTGTTAAGCAGTTCTGGGATAAGGTTCGTAAGACGGATATATCGGAACACTTGGTCACGGCTCTCGTTCTGCGTTTGGCCGATTTCGGCGGCGGTATCAGACTTTGTCGCAACTTGCGATAAAGTTAAATCTGTTCTTTTCCCCTGTGCTTTCATCGCTTCCATTTTCATTTTGTAGGCAAAGGCTTTTTCGCTGGGGAGTATCCGTTCACGGTGGAGATTGCTGTCTACAACCGCAATCATCGCTTCGTTTCGGTCAAGGGGGTAGATTAAAGC
Organism: Marvinbryantia sp.; assembly: GCF_047017445.1. Classification (NCBI taxonomy): domain Bacteria; kingdom Bacillati; phylum Bacillota; class Clostridia; order Lachnospirales; family Lachnospiraceae; genus Marvinbryantia; species Marvinbryantia sp. The sequence goes on from NZ_JBKXTT010000007.1 coordinate 69,142, forward strand.
AGGAACTTCCGAAAGCCCTGCTTTGATGGCGGCGTGTAATCTGCGGTGTCCGCTAACCACTTCATATTCGTCCGTGTTCTCAATCGGTCGGACAATTAACGGAGAAATAATGCCCTGTGTTTTGATACTCTCAGCAAGCGCTTCCATATCTTCGTTATCAATTACCTTAAATGGATGTCCCTCAAAAGTACGGAGCTTATCCACTTTAATATTTGCCGCCTTTTTCCTCGGCGGGTTCATTGTATTTGTTGTATTTGTCATCGTTCAACCCTTCTTTCTTTGCATCGTATTGCTACGGCGTTTTCCATCTGTCGCTCGGTTTCTAATAGCTTTTCAAATCTCGGTATCTTCTCAAAAATTGCCTTTGCGGTGGATAATTCCTTACGCATAGTCTTGATTTTTGTTGAGATTTCTCTTGCCTGTGCGTTCAACTCTTCGCTTTTCTTATGGCGATTGCGGTTATATACCGACTGCCGTTCCTTTTCTAAAACAGAGATTTGTTCCCGTGTTTCACTGATAAACGAAACAAGCTCCTGCGGAGAATCAATCTGTTTCTCACATAGGAACTTGTATTCATCAAGGATTTTATTCAGTTTTACAACTTCCTGCCGCATTTCAGGTGAAAGCGGGCGGGGAGCAGCAGTGGCAATATTGTTGCCTGTAATCAGCCTGCAAAGCTCGATAATCAGGGCAAATAATACCTGTATGCCGTCCATACGCCGCATTTTGCGGTACTCGATTTCAAGCATAAGCAACGGCGTATATTTTGGTTTGTGGAACGGTACAAAACCGACATATCGTTGATTGTCAAGCAACCGTTCACGGATAGCGGTGGGAGTATATTCTTTGCCCAGCTTGTCTAAGCGCACCGCCCTTTGCCAGCTTGGTGTCTTTACGGAATAGTGAGCATAGTTTTCATCACGCTGTATCATATACCCCATATCCTTTAAGCGAATTTCAAAAGCTTTGAAATTGGTAGACTGGGCAAGTGCGGTATCAATATCCGCTTTCAAAAGCTCCCTGTGCGATAGTCCGCCGCTTTGCTTCAGCCAGTATTCCTTTTTCTTGCCGCCGTAAAAATTCGCTTCTTTCAAAACGCTTTTTCCATATTCTAAGCATACGGCGTCTGAGATTTCACGGAGCTTATGGTGGTCGGAGATGTGGTTTTCAAACTTCCTGCCGGTCTTAAAAGATACAGAATTTACTACAAAATGGTTGTGAAGATTATCGGTGTTGAGGTGGGTGGTAACAACAATTTCATACTCAGCACCCCACATACGCCTTGCAGTTTCCAGTCCGATTTTGTGCGCTTCTTTGGGAGTCACTTCGCCTGTCTGAAAGCTTTGATAACCATGATAGGCTACATTGCCACCAATTTTACCAAAGCGTTTCTTAGTTGCCGTCATACGCTCATAGGCTCGCTTGGCATTACAGTTGATACCGCTGACATACATACGCTCATCGGTCTTTTTATCGTTGGATACATACTGTAAAGCGGCGTACAAATCGCTGTCCACATACTTTTTGTCGATAGTTTTATCGGGATTTTCCGCATAATCAATGACTTCTTTTAGCCTGTCTTTAACAGGCCAGAATCCTGTAGTTGCCATTTACACCGCCAGCCTTTCCTTTTGCGGTAAGATTAACTCGGCGGTGATTTCATCAATCAGAGCAACTATTTTTTCTTCCGTTTCTGCTGTGATTTTGCCCTCCACAGCGATACAGAGTTCATCCAATTTGTCATTGAAAGAGAAGAACACTTCGGGCAAAACTGCTCTCGGCATATATCCCAAAGCACGCTGCCTAAGATATTCCGATACGGAAAGTCCGCACCTTTCGGCGTTACGCTCAATTAGATTTTTCTCTTTTTCGCTTACACGGATAAACAGATTTTTATTCTTAATTTCATTCATAACATCATTCCTTTCTTTGATTTTGTAAACGGGTTTTAGGGTGTCCCTAAAGAGTAATCGGCTCTCAAAGTCGATTTGAGCGGAAACTGTCAATACAGTTTCCCTGCTTGTTACGGTATGCGACACTTTTTCTGCCGCATATCGTCTGTTATTTTCCGCCGGTCTGCCTGAATGCAGTTCCTGCCCCGTCAAGCGGCGTTGTTTCGCTTACTCTCCGAAAGAGAGGTCATCGCAAAATCGTATCCCATTCAGCCGGTCATTCAGTTGTAACCGGCATTTCGGGCAACAAAACCTGCTAAGAAAAGTCAATAGTTTTTTGCAGATTTTTAGAATATTTTTCTTTTATAAAATTAGGTACAACAAGTAGACTGTCATTTAGGCAGCCTTTTTGCAGTCTTTCATTTTGATATTTATTTTATATCCGTATAGACTTCTTTAACTCGTGCGTAATATATTCTGAGAAACTTATTCAGCCCTGCTATTTTAGCAGCTTTTTTTGACTTGCCTTCAGATTCTTTTTTGACTATATACTGGTAAACTGGATCATCTGGCCTTGGGTGCGTTTTTATGCATCTCATGGTTTCATAGCCGACTTTACGCAGAGCCGCCGACCCACGTTTAGTTATCTTTCGATTAGAACCAACAAATTGCCCCGATTCATAAGGCGGAGTATCTATTCCCGCATTACATCTACATCAATCCGTTTTCGGATGTCGTCAATTTTAACCTTAAAATCGTTCTGGAGCGTGGAGAGGGTATTAGATACCAGACGGACACGGATTTTCTCTCCCTCATAACCAGACAATACGAATTGCTTTGCTCCACCGAATTTCATATCATAGCGTTTCGGCTCGTCAATATCGTATTCCGTAACGCTTTCAAAAAGATACTCGTCTGATTTTTTCATTCCTCTTTCATTGGAAAGTAGCTCGTCAATGGAAATGTCAAACAGGGCAGAGATAGCCATCATATTTTCAATGTCGGGAATGCCTGTTTCAGTTTCCCATTTTGTAACCGCCTGTCTTGACACGCCTAACTTCTCCGCAAGCTGTTCCTGCGAAAGTCCTGCCTTCTTGCGGATAGATTTTAGTTTTTCTGCAAATGTCATTCTCGTGACCTCCTTATGTTGATACGCCAAGTATAGAAAACCGTGCTTTGCATTACAAGCAAGCAGAGATGACATTCGGAATTTTCCTGCTACTTTGCGTGGCATTTACTGATTTTGAGCAAAATATTTGATATATCACTCACTGATTTATCATTTTCACATCTGCCAGTAACCGAGATTTCGTTTTGCCCCACATTATTTCCACGGTCTGCTTTTCCCAAGCCAACCTTGCTCCGCCCAATACTTTCCGTCAAGGTATTCGGGGTCTGATTTATATAAGGATTTCTGCATCATACGGCAGAAGAAAACCTTGAATTTCGTAATCAAATTTGTGTGTGCAGGTTTTGTATAATCTATGTCGGCAAACTTTCGGGATAGCTTTTGAATCTTTCCCGTAAGCTCGGCTTGTTTTTTTCGGGAAAGTTTTTCCCAAACAATATCACTCATCAAAGCGCCAGTAAATATCTCGATTTTTGAAATTCCCCACCAAGATAAACTATGCTTCATATCTTTCGCCGCAGATTTTGCTCCGCTGCCTAAACATTGCGTTATGATGACTGCACGTTTTCCAAACATTTCAGGAGCAGGGCGGTGCGGTATCCAACGATAAGCAAAATGGTCAAGCAACGCTTTCATTGCTCCTGTAGCGTGAAACACATAGGCAGGAGAGGTCATTACAATCAAGTCTGCTTCCAAAAGTGATTTATCAATTTTCCCAATATATTCAGCGTCCTTGCAAGTCTTTTCGCCATTTAATGTGCAGTTTAAGCAACCGACACAGAAATTCGGACAATCTTTTGGAAGATAATATTCCGTAATATTCGCTTTATCCTTAAATTCTTCTAAAAACATCTCTTTCAAACGGTAGGTAACACCGTGTTTTTCTGTTCCGTTTATCACTGTTATATTCACTCTTTATACCTCCAAAATATCATGTAAGACTTGTATATGAAAGTTCCTGCGGTTTTCTTTCTGTCTAAGGTCAATCCCCAATGTCTGCGATATGACTTCATATCGCAGGAACATTTGCTGCATAACGGTAATCAAATACAGCGTTTTTCGCCTTATCGCCGCTTCATCAAGGTCAGGACGGCAGGCGGCAACAAGCGGAAGATATGCCGCATAAGTTCTGTAAGTGTTGTCATTTTCTTTCGGTGACTGCATATCGGTAAGAACGGAAATTTTGGAAACAGCATAATGTTCAAACAGAAAATCAAGCGTCATATTGCCGAGATATTCCAATTTCTCAAAAGGAGTAAAACCGTCTGTTTCCTCTCGTATATTCTGAAAATGCTCGACTGTTCCGTTTATCATACGCTCAATACATTGCTCGATGAGTTTATCCTTGTTTCCAAAATGATAATTCACAAGCCCTAATCCAACACCTGCTCTTTTGCATATCTCACGGACTGTGACTTCTTCTAAATGTTCCCCGTTTTCCTCAATGAGCCTAATCGTTGCCTGTATGATTGCTTCTTTATTATCCACACTGTACCTCCCATTGAACATCGTTCAAATATATTATACTGAACGCAGTTCAAAAAGTCAAGAGGTTACAATATACAAGCAGAGTATGTAACGCTTTTCGGTGTCAAGATGCTTTGTTTAAGCGGCTCGCAGGGCATAAAATATGACGAGTAAGGAGTTTATACCTACTCGCCACGACTTTGTGGTTATTGGCATTACTTTTTCTTGCTATACTCTATCAGCTATGCAATGAAGCAGTTTAACAATTGGCTCAATATATTTTTCATCAGATATATCGTATGAATGGGAAATCATTTTCAGCATTTCGATATCGGCTTCGGTTTTATCCTTTTTTGCACCAACCATTTTTTGAAACATTTTCATCATCAGCTTTGAACCTGACGACATTTTTTCATAGTAAAATCCGCCAGGGCAGTAAAACACATGAACCTTTTTCCGTTCCGCTTCGCTGAAATTGTTATTCAAGAAGGTTTCTATTTCAGGATTTTCGGCAGGATTGCCACCCGTACAGAAAGCAATTAAGGTTTTATCTGACCATTTATCCATATTAGATTTAAACCACGATATTTTACTGATCCTGCCTGCACACGCCCAGCCTCCGAAAACAATAGCGTCATATCTATCAAAATCTTGTTTTTTAGCGACTTTGAGTTCAAGACAATCTGCGCCTGTTGCTTCAGATATCCATTCCGCATATTTTTTCGTAAAACCTGTTTGTGAATTGTAAATTACTGCTACTTTCATTTTCCATCCCTCTTTCTTAAAGCATCATTCAGAAATGCCTGATGCGCCTGTTCCTGCTGCAAAAATATCTCATCTATCGGTATTCCCGGTGATGATACAGAAAAAATCGTGCCAAGACCAATCGTGTAAATCAACATATTCAAATGAAGCTGTCTTGCAGTCTCAACGCTTATATCTAAATCCTTTGCAATCACATTCGCAACTTGCGGATTTGTTTCCGTTTCGTATATATCCTTCAGTGAATATATGTTTCTTCGTTCCCGTAAAATAAAAATTTTCAGAATATGAGGTTCTTCCTTTGCAAGTTGAATATATGCTCTGCCAGTACTGCGAAACAGATCGCTCTTGTCTATGCGAAGGGCGACATACTCTCCGATAAAGCTCCTTGCTTTATTACTGACCTCCTCACGAAGACCATCCATATTCCTGCAGTAACTGTAAATTGGTTGTACCGAACAGCCCAGCTCGTCTGCAATACTTTTGACCAATACTTTTTCTATACCGCTTTGACGGGCGATTTTGAAAGCAGCTTCAACAACCATATCTTTTGTTATTCGTTGCTTCGGCATTGTAGCACCTCCGTATAATCTATTTATATAAATCATTTATATAAATAGATTATACTTTTGATTCAAGAAAATGTCAATACCATCAGAACAAAAAGGAAGGCGGCAAGGAATGTAGTAATATGCTCCCTACCGCCAATTTGTCATATATAGATTATCTCATCGTTTACAATCTCCATCGCACACACCCGAATGCTATTCATTCGCCCTGTCCATTCTAAGGCGTTTTCAGCCTTTAATTGTTCCGTGATACCCTGCGCCAACTTCATATCCTCTACGATCCGCCCAAAGCGTTCCTGTGCCTGTCTGTCAATGTCGGCAAGGTAAGCATTAAGATTGCCGCTTGTAAGCAAATTAGCGTATGTAATCCTGTGGCACTCTTTCAGGTACCGTAAATGCCTCTGACCAAATACACCTATTGGGCTTTCTTCTTCGACTGATAAGGTAAGGCAGGGAATAAGATAATCCCCTTGCTGTTCGTATGTACCGCCCATTTCTTCAAAAATTGATTTTGCCATTGTGTTGTCCTCCTCATATAATTTTGAATTTCTTTTTCTTGGCATTTACAAATTTGATGAGCAATTCATCTACAGCGTCTGTATATCTACCTTCTGAAAGCAGGCGGTTATGCAATTCATTCAGACTTCGTAAAATGATACCTCGTTCAACCTCATCAAAAACCAAGTAGTATTTTTGTTCTCGCATAGTTTTAACCTCCTTGCTCACATTGTAAGCAATTTAGGTAAGGAATTCGAATGTGCGATTTTATTTTTGAACATAGAGAAAGACAGCGTAAAAAGCATTTCTGCCTTCTACGCTGTCTTTCCGCCTTTGCAACGCCCATAAAGTTGTATTTTCGATGTGTTTTCAAATTACTTCCTTATGTGGCGTTAGCGTTGCGCCGGTGCTGTTTTTTATTGCAATATTTATCAAAAAAGCGTTATGCATGAGATTTTTACATCGCAGTAATAAATATATTTCATAAAAATGGGGCTTGTAATTAAAAAAATGATATGTTATCATGTGAAACAAGATAAATGCAATGAAGGAGACTCTTGTCCACGGAACTTGACAGGAATACGGCGTCACCGACTGAGAGCGCTGTTTGAGGGAACGGATAAAAAGGGAACACTCCGGAGCAGACCGGTTGAACGGGCAGCTTTTCTGATGAGGGAAAAACGCGGGGATTTTCTGAGGGGAACGCTTTTCAGGCTGCAGTAGGTCGGTACGTAAAGCAGACGTTATATGCTTTTGAGACAGAATCTGCGGATTCTGTGAATGCGGGTGGTACCGCGGATAAAGAGATTTATTCGCCCCGGGATATCTTTGTATCCCGGGGCGCTTTTTTTCGCATCAGCTGCGCGGCCGACATGGAGCGAAGCGAAATGGAGGTGCACATCGGGAAAGAATAGGAGGAGTGCAGATTATGAGCAACATTTACAGAGACGTTACATTAGACCAGGTGAGTGAGGAGGATATCGGAAAGGAAATGCGCATTGCGGGCTGGGTGGAGAACATTCGCGACCACGGCGGCGTTTCCTTTGTCGATGTGCGCGATATGTACGCGGTGATGCAGGTGGTCCTGCGGGACGGCGCGCTGCTGGAGGGAATCCGCCGGGAGCAGGCGGTTTCCATCAGAGGGCTGGTGGAGAAGCGCGATGAGGAAACGTACAATCCGAAGATCCCGACCGGAACGATCGAGCTGGAGGCGCACGAGGTCACCGTTCTCGGCGGGGTATACAAAAATCTTCCGTTTGAGGTGCAGACCAGCCGCGAGGTGCGCGAGGACGTCCGTCTGAAATACCGCTATCTGGATCTGCGCAACAAAAAGGTGAAGGATAATATCATTTTTCGCTCGCAGGTAATTTCCTTCCTGCGCCAGAAGATGACGGAGCTTGGGTTCCTGGAGATCCAGACGCCGATCCTGTGTGCGTCCTCCCCGGAGGGGGCGCGGGACTACATCGTTCCGTCGCGCAAATTCAAGGGGAAATTTTACGCGCTGCCGCAGGCGCCGCAGCAGTATAAGCAGCTTCTGATGGTGTCCGGCTTTGATAAATACTTCCAGATCGCGCCCTGCTTCCGCGATGAGGATGCGCGTGCGGACCGCTCGCCGGGCGAGTTTTACCAGCTCGATTTCGAGATGAGCTTCGCCACCCAGGAGGAGGTCTTTAAGGTCGGCGAGGAGGTGCTGACGGCGACCTTTGAAAAATTTGCGCCGGAGGGCTATGCGGTCACGAAAGCGCCGTATCCGGTGATCAGCTATAAGCAGGCGATGCTGGAATTCGGCACTGACAAGCCGGATCTGAGAAATCCGCTGCGCATCATTGACGTGACGGACTTTTTCCAGAAATGTACCTTCAAGCCATTCCTTGGCAGAACCGTGCGCGCCATCCGCGTGCATGAGAAGATGTCCAAGGGCTTCCACGAGCGTCTGCTGAAATTTGCAACAGGCATCGGCATGGGCGGTCTCGGCTATCTGGAGGTACTGGAGGATAAATCCTACAAGGGACCGATCGACAAATTTATCCCGGAGGAATTGAAGGAGGAGTTTGCGCAGCTTGCCGGACTTTCGGAGGGCGACACCATTTTCTTCATGGCGGATAAGGAGGAGAGAGCCGCTTACTATGCCGGCATGATCCGCACGGAGCTTGGCGAAAAGCTGGATCTTCTGGAAAAGAACGCTTACCGCTTCTGCTACGTGAACGATTTCCCGATGTTCGAGAAGGATCCGCAGACAAAGCAGATCGGCTTTACGCACAATCCGTTCTCCATGCCGCAGGGCGGTCTGGAGGCGCTGAATACGATGGATCCGCTGGATGTTCTCGCTTACCAGTACGATATCGTCTGCAACGGTGTGGAGCTGTCGTCCGGCGCGGTGCGCAACCACGACCTGCAGATCATGAAGAAAGCGTTTGAGATCGCCGGATACGATGAGGAGGTTTTAAAGAGCAAATTCGGGGCACTTTACAGTGCTTTCTGTTTCGGAGCGCCGCCACATGCCGGTATGGCGCCGGGCATCGACCGTATGCTGATGCTTTTAAAGAACGAGGAAAACATCCGCGAAGTTATCGCCTTCCCGATGAACGGCAACGCCGAGGATCTGATGTGCGGCGCGCCGGGCACGGTCACGGAGCAGCAGCTGCGCGAGGTACACATTAAGGTAAGGGATTAGGAGAATTATTATGGCAAACATCATTTCTGATGAGACGATTGAATATGTCGGCATCCTGGCGAAGCTGGAGCTGTCTGACGAGGAAAAAGAGCAGGCGAAGGCGGACATGGGAAAAATGCTGGATTATATTGATAAATTAAACGAGCTGGATACAACGGGAATTGAGCCGATGTCGCATGTGTTCCCGGTGCAGAACGTGTTTCGCGAGGACGTTGTCACGAACGGCGACGACCGGGAGGCGATCCTGAAAAATGCACCGGAGGAAAAGGATGGGGCATTTGTGGTGCCAAGGACTGTGGAATAGAATATGAATGGATACAAGGGGGCAAAGACGTGGATTTAATGGATATGACGGCGCTTGCGCTCGCGAAGAAGATCCGGGCGGGCGAGGTGAGCGCGCCGGAGGCGGCGCGGGCGGCGCTTGATCAGATAAAAAAGCTGGAGGGCACGGTGCATGCCTATGTGACGGTTGATGAGGAAGGCGCGCTGAAAAGGGCAGCGGAGGTGCAGAAGAAAATCGAAGCGGGGGAACTGACCGGACCGCTTGCCGGGGTTCCGGCGGCGATCAAGGACAACATGTGTACAAAAGATCTGCTGACCACCTGCAGCTCCCGCATTCTGGAAAACTTTGTGCCGACCTACACGGCACAGGCGGTGGAAAATCTGGAGGCAGCGGGCGTGGTGGTGCTTGGAAAGACGAACATGGATGAATTTGCGATGGGCAGCACGACGGAGACCTCCGCATACGGGGTGACGCGGAACCCCTGGAACCCGGAGCATGTGCCGGGCGGTTCGTCGGGCGGCTCCTGCGCGGCGGTGGCGGCAAACGAATGCTCCTTCGCACTCGGCTCGGACACCGGCGGTTCTATCCGCCAGCCAAGCTCGTTCTGCGGAGTCACCGGCATCAAGCCTACCTACGGCACCGTATCGCGTTACGGGCTGATCGCCTATGGTTCGTCGCTCGATCAGATCGGACCGGTCGCGAAGGATGTGAGCGACTGCGCGGCGATCCTGGAGGTGATCGCTTCTTACGATAAAAAAGACAGCACTTCGATTAAACGAGACGACTGCGATTTTACAGCGGCGCTGACGGACGATGTGAAGGGCATGAAAATCGGGATTCCGCGCGACTATTTCGGCAGCGGGCTGAATGAAGAGGTGAAGCGTGCGATCCTGGCGGCGGCGGATGTACTGCGGGAGAAGGGAGCCGAGGTGGAGGAATTTGATTTAAGCCTTGTGGAATATGCGATCCCGGCATATTACACCATCGCATCGGCGGAGGCAAGCTCTAACCTTTCGCGCTTCGACGGCATCAAGTACGGGTACCGTGCAAAGGAGTATGAGGGACTGCATCAGATGTATAAAAAGAGCCGTTCGGAGGGCTTCGGACCGGAGGTAAAGCGGCGTATCATGCTCGGCTCCTTCGTGCTCAGCTCTGGTTATTACGATGCATATTATTTAAAAGCGCTGCGCACAAAGGCGCTGATCAAACAGGCGTTTGATAAGGCATTTGCAAAATACGATGTGATATTAGGACCGGCAGCGCCCTCGACAGCGCCAAAGCTGGGAGAGAGCCTCTCCGATCCGCTGCAGATGTATCTCGGCGATATTTACACGATCTCGGCAAATCTTGCCGGCATACCGGGCATCAGCGTGCCCTGCGGAAAGGACGGCAAAGGTCTGCCAATCGGGATGCAGCTTCTCGGCGACTGCTTCCAGGAGAAGAAGATCCTCCGGGCGGCTTACAGTTTTGAGTGCAGCCGCACTTACGAGGCGCCGGCGCTTGCGGGAAAGGCGGTGGAGTAAATGGAAAAGCAATATGAGACAGTCATTGGCCTGGAGGTTCATGTGGAGCTTGCGACAAAGACAAAGATTTTCTGCGGCTGCTCCACGCAGTTTGGCGGCGCTCCCAATACGCACACCTGTCCGGTCTGCACCGGGATGCCCGGCTCGCTTCCGGTGTTAAATAAGCAGGTGGTAGAGTATGCGCTCGCCGTTGGTCTGGCGACCAACTGCCAGATCAACCAGCACTGCAAATTTGACCGCAAAAACTACTTTTACCCGGACAATCCGCAGAATTATCAGATTTCACAGCTTTACCTGCCGATCTGTCACGACGGCGGGATCGAGATCGAAACGGCGGCCGGCAAAAAGATTGTCGGCATTCATGAGATCCACATGGAGGAGGACGCCGGAAAGCTCATTCACGACGAATGGGAGGACTGTTCCCTGGTGGACTTCAACCGCAGCGGCGTGCCGCTGATCGAGATCGTTTCGGAGCCGGATATGCGCAGTGCGGACGAGGTGATTGCCTATCTCGATAAGCTGCGCCTGATTATCCAGTATCTTGGAGCTTCCGACTGCAAGCTGCAGGAGGGTTCCATGCGTGCGGATGTCAACCTCTCGGTGCGCGAGGCGGGGGCGGAGAAATTCGGCACCCGCACGGAGATGAAGAATCTGAATTCGTTTAAGGCGATCGCCCGCGCGATCGAGAATGAGCGGGAGCGTCAGATCGACCTTATCGAGGCTGGCAGAGAAGTGGTGCAGGAAACACGCCGCTGGGACGATACGAAGGAATACTCCTATGCAATGCGCTCTAAGGAGGATGCGCAGGACTACCGCTATTTCCCGGATCCCGATCTGACGCCGGTGTATATCAGCGACGAGTGGATCGCACGCGTACGCGCCGCACAGCCGGAGCTGCGAACGGAAAAGCTGCAGCGCTACAGGGAGGAATTTGCGATCCCGGACTATGATGCAGGCATCCTCACCTCATCGAAGCGCCTTGCGGATCTCTTTGAGGAGGCGACGGCGATCTGCAAAAAGCCGAAGAAGGTCTCCAACTGGCTGATGGGCGAGACGCTCCGCCTGTTAAAGGAGCGCGGGCAGGAGCCGGAGGAGCTGCGCTTCTCGCCGGAGAATCTGGCGAAGCTGGTAAATCTTGCGGATGCGGGAGCTGTGAACAATCAGGTGGCAAAAGAGGTTTTTGAAAAAATCTTCACGGATGATATTGACCCGGAGAAATATGTGGAGGAGCACGGGCTGAAAACTGTCAGCGACGAGGGTGCGCTCAGAAGCGTCGTTGAGGCGGTGATCACGGCAAATCCGCAGTCTGTGGCGGACTATAAGGGCGGCAAGGAGAAGGCGATCGGCTTCCTTGTCGGGCAGACGATGAAGGCGATGAAGGGCAAAGCGGATCCGGGAGCCGTCAATAAAATGCTGAAGGAAATATTATCCAGATAAGACAGGGCTTGTTTTTTTGCAGAAGAGCAGATATACTATCTTGTGAGAAAGGGGAACTTTCATGAAGAGAAGTATATCTGTTTTTTTGTTAATGATGACACTGTTTGTTATGACCGGATGCAGCCGTGCGACGATGAACGCACAGATTGCGGAAAGTATCGGCACGCTTGGTCAATATGAGAATAATGAGCCGGTGGAGACGCCGAAGATGAAGGCGCAGCGTGAGATACAGGAGCAAAAAGAGGCGGCCGAGGAGGATGTGACAGGACATCTTAATACGGCGGCGCGTCTGGCTGCCTCCTACGATTATACGGCGGCGCTGGAGGAGATCGCGAAGATCAGCGAGGAACATGCGGAAGACGACCGCGTGATCAGCGCAAAGATCGAGTATCAGCGCCTGCTCGGACAGATGGTGGAGTACGGCGGAGATGTCGCGCATTTTTCGGTGAAGACGCTGGTGGCGGATCCGTCGCGCGCATTTGACGGAGATGATATGTCCTCCTATTATAATAACTGGACGCTGACAGTGGATGAGTTTAAGGCGATCCTGCAGTCGCTTTACGACCGCGGATATGTGCTGATGGATGTTCACGAGAAGGTGGTGGATATCCAAAATGAGGACGGGACGACCAGCTTTGCCGTCAATACGCCGTCTGTCCCGGAGGGAAAGACGCCGATGGTGCTTTCCTTCACGGAGGCAAATTACTATGATTATCAGCAGGGGGACGGGTTTGCGGGCAGACTGGTGCTGGATGAGAATGGCAATGTGATGAATGAGTACACGGACGCCTCCGGGCAGACGCTTATCGGAGCGTATGATGTGATTCCGATCGTGGATGAATTTGTGGAGGAGCACCCGGATTTTTCCCTGCGCGGGGCGAAGGGAATTGTTTCTGTCACAGGCTATGAGGGCGTGTTTGGCTATGGGATCGAGACTGGAGCAAGCACGATCGCGGCAATCGCAGACCGCCTGAAGGAGACCGGATGGGAGATTGCCTGCCAGGGCTTTTCCGACAACACCATGGAGAGCGACCTGGATCTGGATGAGCTGGAGGGCGATCTGGATACGTGGAGCAGTAAGATTGGCTCGCTTGTGGGCGATACCGATCTTCTGATCTATCCGTACGGTGAGGAAGTGACTGCCGGGACGGCAAAACAGGAGCTGCTGCTGGAGAAGGGCTATCAGTTTTTTTTCAGCATCTGGACTACGGCGGATTTTATTGAGGTTCAGCCGGACTATGTGCGGCAGACGCGCAGAACGCTGGATGGTTATGATCTTTATATGTATGCCGACTATCTGACTGACTTTTTTGATGTGGATGAGATCTTTGATAAAACCAGACCGGCATTCGAATAATTACAGAAACCTTACACAAACTTAAAAAAAACTTATTATCTTGCCTCTTTACAAATGGAGGAAATTCCTCTATACTGGAACTACATCTTGCGAAAAAATTAAAATGTCATACCAGATATAGTAATATGGGAGGAATCGAAATGTATGTGATCAAAAAAGACGGGACCCGGGAAGAGTTTAATGTTGAGAAAATTGTCGTTGCAGTAAACAAATCCGCTGCCCGCGCATTATATAAGTTTAAGCCGGAGGAGATTAAAGAACTGTGCGAGTATGCGACCAGACGCGCGCAGGAGATGGGCAAGGAGGGCATCACGATCCAGGAGATGCACAACATCGTGGAGAGCGCGCTGGAGAAGGTAAGCCCGGCGGTCGCAAAGAGTTATCGTGACTACCGCAATTATAAAGTGGATTTTATCCATATGATGGACGATGTCTACACGAAGAGCCAGTCTATCCGCTACATCGGCGACAAGAGCAACGCCAACACGGACAGCGCGCTGGTGGCGACGAAGCGCAGCCTTATCTTCAATGAGCTGAATAAAAATCTCTACCAGAAGTTTTTCATGACGCGCGACGAGCGTCAGGCATGTAAGGATGGCTATATTTACATTCATGACCAGTCTGCGCGTCTGGATACCATGAACTGCTGCCTGTTTGACGTCGGCTCTGTCTTAAAGGGCGGCTTCGAGATGGGAAATGTCTGGTATAACGAGCCGAAGACGCTGGATACGGCGTTTGACGTGATGGGCGACATCGTGCTGAGCACAGCGGCGCAGCAGTACGGCGGCTTTACGGTGCCGGAGGTCGACAAGATCCTCGCGCCCTATGCAGAGAAGAGCTACAAAAAATATGTGGAAGAATTTCTGAAATACATGGATGCCTCCTGGGACGGCGTTCAGGAGCGGGCGAAGCAGTATGCGCTCGATAAGGTGAAGCGCGATTATGACCAGGGCTGGCAGGGCATCGAGTACAAGCTGAACACGGTCGGCTCTTCCCGCGGGGATTATCCGTTTGTCACCATGACGCTCGGGCTGGGGCAGTCTGATTTTGAGCGTATGTGCAGCATTTCCCTGCTGAATGTACATAAAGAGGGACAGGGCAAGCCGGGCAACAAAAAGCCGGTGCTGTTCCCGAAAATCGTATTTTTATTCGATGAGAACCTGCACGGCGACGGCAAACCGTGCGAGGATGTGTTTGAGGCGGGACTGGAGTGCTCCGCAAAGACCATGTATCCGGACTGGCTTTCCCTCTCCGGCAAGGGCTATGTGGCGAGCATGTATAAGCAGTACGGCCGCGTGATCAGTCCGATGGGCTGCCGGGCGTTTTTGAGCCCCTGGTATGAGCGCGGGGGAATGCACCCGGCGGATAAGGACGATAAGCCGGTATTTGTCGGACGCTTCAATGTGGGCGCTGTCAGCCTGCATCTGCCGATGATCCTGGCGAAATCCCGTCAGGAGAGCCGCGATTTTTACGAGGTGCTGGATTATTATCTGGAGATGATCAGAGGTATCCACATCCGCACCTACGAATATCTTGGGGAGATGCGTGCCTCCACGAACCCGCTCGCTTACTGCGAGGGCGGCTTCTACGGCGGACACCTTGATCCGAGAGATAAGATCAAGCCGCTCTTAAAGCCGATGACGGCCTCCTTTGGCATCACTGCCTTAAACGAGCTGCAGGAGCTTTATAATGGCAAATCCATTGCCGAGGACGGGCAGTTTGCGCTGGAGGTTATGCAGTATATTAATAAGAAGGTAAATGAGTACAAGGAGGCGGACGGCTGGCTGTACGCCATCTACGGTACTCCTGCGGAGAGTCTTTGCGGGCTGCAGGTGGAGCAGTTCCGCAGGCAGTATGGCATCGTGGAGAATGTTTCCGACCGCCCGTACGTGAGCAACAGCTTCCACTGCCACGTGACGGAGGATCTTTCCCCAATCCAGAAGCAGGATCTGGAGGGGCGCTTCTGGGATCTGTGCAACGGCGGCAAGATCCAGTATGTGCGCTATCCGATCGACTATAATAAAGAGGCGATCAAAAGTCTCATCCTGCGTGCGATGAAGCTGGGTTACTATGAGGGCGTCAACCTTTCACTCGCCTACTGTGACGACTGCGGTCACCAGGAACTGGAGATGGATGTCTGCCCGAAGTGCGGTTCCAAAAACCTTACAAAGATTGACCGCATGAACGGCTATCTTTCCTACAGCCGCGTACACGGCGATACAAGGCTGAACTACGCGAAGATGGCGGAAATCGCGGAGCGCGTATCGATGTAGGAGTGTTTGCGATTCACTCTGGCATTTGGAGTTCCCTGGCAAATGTTGTGACGATATATCTGATCTGTACGGTAGTTTCTGACGGAGGAATCTGATTCCTCCGTCTTTTTTTGCCGTGCATTCGAAGGAAGCTGTCGGTGGCAGGTCCTGTAGGTTCTAAAAGTTTATAAAAATTTTATAAGTTTTGTTTTTCTTTTATACCTGTCTTACGCAATCATCAATCATTTTCCACACCGGCTTTTTAAAATAAGAAATCAGGAAGGCAGTCAGACGCCGCCGGGACGTGAGGGTGGTGTGATGCCGGAAAAAACTTACAGAAAGGCAGGAAAAAGATATGGGACATGGATGGAGAAAAAGGGGATGCGCACGGATTTGTGCGGCGGCACTTATGGGCGTACTGGCGGCAGGCGGCGGCCAGACGGCGTTTGCGGCTGAGGCTGACACGATGACGGAAGCGGATGCAAAGGACGATGCGGGAACAGATGCAGGGACAGAAACGGCAGCAGGCGCACAGAACGGCATCGACATGACGACTGATTATCCGGGCATCACGGTGAAAGCGGGCGAGAGCGTCAGTTTTGGGCTGGATTTTGCAAGCCTTTCCGGAGACAGCTACGATGCGTCGCTTTCCATCGAGTCTATCCCGGAGGGCTGGGAGGGCTACTTCAAGAGCAGCAGCAGCGAAATCTCAATGGTACATGTAGATGCAGAATCAGAGTTTGCAGACTCGGAGCTTGCCACCTTCAGCCTGACGCTTCCCGATGAGGTGGAGGAGGGCACCTACAATGTTACCCTGAAAGCAGATGCCGGCAGTGGAGCTTCCGACACCTTACAGCTTGAAATTAACGTGACAGAAACGGAGAACGGACAGAGCAGCTTAACGTCCGAATATCCGGAGCAGCAGGGGGCTTCCGGGACGAGCTTCAGCTTCGACGTCACGCTGGTGAACAACCGTGGAACAGAGCAGACCTACAGTCTTGCGGCGGAGGCGGAGAGCGGCTGGCAGGTATCCTTTACCCCATCCGGTGAGAGCACTCAAGTGGCGAGCATCACGGTGGAGCCGGGCTCCAGCCAGGGGCTGACGGTGGACGTGACGCCGCCGGAGACCATTAAGGAGGGCGAATACACGATTCCCTGCACGGCGATTTCCGCAAATGAAACGCTGTCTGCAGAGCTGAAGGTGACGATCACCGGCTCCTACGAGGTGCAGTTATCCACACCGACCGGCAATCTGAGCATGGACGCTTACGCAAACCAGGAAAAGGCGGTGACGTTAAGCGTGATCAATAACGGAAATGTGGATCTGAGCAATTTAAATCTGACCTCATCTGCGCCGACCGACTGGGAGGTGCGTTTCGACGAATCGACCATCGAGCTTCTGGAGGCGGGAGCCACGAAGGAAGTGACTGCCTATGTCAAGCCGTCCTCCGATGCGATTACCGGGGACTATGTGACTTCGATCACAGTCAGCAATGACGAGACGACGTCGACGGCGGAATTCCGCATATCGGTAAAAACACAGACGCTCTGGGGAATCGTTGCGGTTGCGATCATCATTGCGCTGCTTGCAGGACTGGGCTTTTTGTTTAAGAAGTATGGAAGAAGGTAGCATATGGAACAGAAAATAATAGAGATGCAGGGACTCACAAAGCATTATGGAAACAAAATTGCGGTAAACAACCTCGATCTTTCCATATGCCAGGGGGAAATCTTCGGTCTGCTCGGTCCGAACGGCGCCGGGAAAACGACAACGATCCTGATGCTGCTCGGTCTGACGGAGCCGACGGCAGGCAGGGCGTTTATCGAGGGGCTGGACTGCACGCGCAATCCGGTGGCAGTAAAACGCGTTGCCGGATATATGCCGGACAACGTCGGATTTTACCCGGATCTGACCGGCAGGCAGAATCTGCGTTTCACCGGCAGACTGAACGGTCTTGGAGAGGACATGATCGAGGAACGTATTGAGCAGCTTCTGAAGCGCGTCGGCATGACGGAATACGGCGATCAGAAAACTGGCACCTACTCTAAGGGTATGAAGCAGCGGCTCGGCATTGCGGATGTTCTGATGAAGGATCCGCGCGTTATCATTATGGATGAGCCGACGCTCGGTATCGATCCCGAGGGAATGCATGAATTGCTGATGCTGATGCACGAGCTTGCCAGTGAGGACGGCAGGACGCTTCTGATTTCCTCGCATCAGCTTTACCAGATCCAGCAGATCTGCGACCGGGTGGGCATTTTTGTGAGCGGCAGGCTGATCGCGTGCGGAAGGATTGACGAGCTTGGCAGGCAGGTGAACCAGGAGGGCGGCGATCTGGACGAGATTTACAGACTATATTTTGAAAGGGCAGGGCAGAAGGATGAAAACAATCGCAGTAAAAAGTAAAACAAAAACGATGCCCCGCGCCGAAAAAAGGGAAGAGCACATAAGCAGCGGCATCGGACTGCGGGCATTGTTCCAAAAGGAGCTGGCGGATCATCTGAGGAGCAGACGTTTCCTCATTATCCTGGCGCTGATCTACGCCACCTGCTTTGCCAGTCTTTACGGAGCGCTCTTGGGGTTCTCGGACGCGGTGGCAAACGACAGTAACTTTCTCTTTTTAAAGCTGTACACGACCAGCGGGGAGTCCATTCCCTCATTTATGACCTTTATCGCGCTGCTCGGTCCCTTCGTTGGGCTGACGCTCGGCTTTGACGCGATCAACAGTGAGCGCAGCGCCGGTACCTTAAACCGGCTGGTGGCGCAGCCGATCTATCGGGACTGCATTATCATCGGAAAATTTCTTGCGGGAACGGCGATCATCACCATTATGGTCTTTTCCATGGGCATTCTGATCGGAGCGGTCGGGATGCTTGGAACCGGGCTGGTGCCGCAGGCGGAAGAAATCGGAAGAATCTTCTTTTTCCTTTTGTTTACCGTGGTGTATATTGCCTTCTGGCTTGCGCTTTCCATTTTGTTTTCCGTGTTCTGCCGCCACTCGGCGACCTCGGCACTGGCGGTCATCTCGCTGTGGATTTTCTTTGCGCTGTTCATGAGTCTGATCGCCAATATTATTGCAAACATCGTTTATCCGGTGGACGATTATTATAATTCTATGGTGAACACGGTGGGCAACTACACGCTGGAGCTGAATCTGAACCGGATCTCGCCGTATTATCTGTACAGTGAGGCGGTTTCCACGATCATGAGTCCGAGCGTGCGCGCGGTGAATGTGGTGACGGTGGATCAGCTTGTGGGAGCAATTTCGGGCTATCTTTCGCTCGGACAGAGCCTCCTTCTGGTGTGGCCGCATCTGGTTGCGCTGATCGCGCTGATGCTGGCAGCCTTCGGCGGCTCCTACGTGGGCTTTATGCGGCAGGAAATCCGTTCCAGCTGATTTCACAAAGAATCCATAATTTAGTTGTCTGTGTTTAAATTGGGTTTAGCTTCCTGGTGTATATATGAGACATGATTTTAAAAATGCGTATGTATGGAAAAATCATGAAGGAATCATATATCATAAAAAGCAGGAGGGCACACAATGAGCGCATTGACGGTTATCAATGGAATACATAAAGAAGAATTGCAGAAGCAGGCTGAGAGCTACGCATTCCGGGCGGGAATGCATACTCGCAGCCTGGAGTGTTTTTTGCGGGAAAACGGCAGACTGGATGGCAGCGTGACTGTGATACTGATAGATGGCGAGATGATACGGATGCTGGAAAAGGATATGTTTCTGGTACTTACTCTGCGGTTTCCGGTGATTTTTGTGCCGGACTGTGAGCCGGAGTGGAATCTGGCAGGCAGAGAGCTGGAAAATGCGGGCTGCCGGACACTCTGCCCGTTTCAGTATCTGAACTTCTGCGAGGCGGTACAATCCTGTTTTCAGCCAAAAATCTGGCAGGAGCGCACCCTTGTATTTGGAGAGCTGGAAATCTGTCCGGCAAACCGGATGCTCCGGGTGAACGGAAGAGAAATAAAAATGCGCCAGGTGGATTTTGACATTCTGCTGATGCTGCTGAAGAATATCGGGCGTGTGATGTCGCGTCAGTACCTGAACGACCGGCTGCCCCAGCGTCTGCGCGGCACCCAGCGCAACATAGACACCCACATCAGCAGTATCCGGCAGCAAAGCGGGCTGGGGGATGCGATCCGCTGCGTGCGTTCGGTCGGCTACTGCATCCCGGAGGAGGCGCTTTATCATCTCTGCCTCGCAGACGTCGGGTAAACCTTTTTTCGTACAAAGTAAAGGCAGACTACCTGCAGAAGGATCGTGACGATCCAGGAAGCCGGGTAGGAAATGAATAAAAATGCCAGCGTCCGGTTTTGCGGGAAGAGCAGAAAGATCCACACGATCCGGGTGCCGACCGTCCCGATGATGGACATCAGCATGGGAACGGCAGAGTGTCCCATCCCGCGCATTGGACCCGGAAACAGGTCCATCAGTCCGCACAGAAAATACGTGACGGTCGTATAGGCGAGCACCTCGACGCCACACCGGATCACCTCCGGGTCGGAGGTGTAGATGGATAGGATTTCCGGCCCGAAGAAGTAGGCGATGCAGCCGAGCGCGAGGGAGACGCTGACGGACAATGCGATACAGTTGACAAGAATTTTATCCATGCGTTTGTAATTTCCAACGCCGTAATTCTGGCTTGTGAAGCTCATGCACGCCTGCGTGACGGAGTTGACGGAGACATATAAAAAGCTGAGAATATTGTTTGCCGCCGTATAGCCTGCCATAGCGGTAGAACCAAAGGAATTCACAGAGGACTGCAGGAGCACGTTGGAAAAGTTGATTACAGTGCTCTGGATACCGGCAGGGATGCCAACCTGGAAAATCGGTTTTAAATAATTCCACTTTAAGGTCAGCCTGGAAAAGCGAAGCTGATAGCTCCCGTCCGACAGATAAAGACAGCGGAGCACCAGAACGCAGGAGACCATCTGGGAGATGACGGTAGCGATCGCAACGCCAGCCACGCCTAAGTGGAACACGATAACGAGAAACATATTCAGTCCGGCATTCAGAATGCCGGAGATGATCAGAAAGAGCAGCGGCCGTTTAGTATCGCCGACAGCGCGCAGAATGGAGGCGCCGTAGTTGTAGAGCATAAAAAACGGCATTCCCAGAAAATAAATCCGCATATAGAGTGTGGAGTGCTCAATAACATTGTCGGGCGTTCCCATCAGCTCCAGGGCAAACCGGGAGAAGATCAGCCCGACAAACGCCATCACAATGCCGCTGAGGAGCGCAAACAAAATCGCGGTATGTACGGTCTCTGACATTTCCTTCGTCCTGCCGGAGGCATAGTAGCGGGCAGCCAGTACATTGTTGCCGAGGGAAATGCCGATAAACAGATTGGTGAACATATTAATAAGGGCGGACGTGGAGCCGACGGCAGCGAGTGCCTCGCTTCCGGTAAAGCGTCCCACGATCACAATATCCACCGCATTAAACATAAGCTGCAGAATGCCGGAAAGCATCAGCGGCAGCGAAAACGAAATCAGCTTGTCCATAATGGAGCCGCTGCACATATCAATTTCATATTTATTACTCTTCAAAACCTTCATCCCCATATAGTATATTGATTTTAACCCCTGTGATACCGGATCGCTGTCCGTTTGCCACTGGTATCATCACAAGTATGTGATTATATCACAGCCAGAGAACATGGTCAATGAGCGAATATTGCGGTTTTGCAGGATATAAGCGAATATTGTGGTCTTGCAGGAAGAGCGGTGCGATTATGGAAGGGGCAAGGCTTTCACTCCGAGGTTGCGCAGCCCGGCAGTTTCGTTTATACTAAAAGAACAATCATGCGAAAGAAATCGATATGTTTCAAAAAAGTCTGGAGGAGCTGAAAAATGCAGTTATTTAAAATTGAAAAAGCAAAAGAGGCTGATCTGCCGCGGATTCTGGAAATCTATGCGCGCGCAAGGCAGTTTATGAGGGAGACGGGCAACGGGGGACAGTGGGGAGACAGCTTTCCGCCGAAAGAGCTGCTTGCGGATGACATAAAAAAGGAGCGGCTTTACGTGGTAAAGGAAGAGAATGCGATCCACGGAGTCTTTTTCTTTCTCATCGGGGCAGACCCGACCTACAAAAAAATCGAGCAGGGCGGGTGGCTGTCGGATGAGGAGTACGGCACGCTGCACCGCGTTGCCAGCGACGGGGAGGCGCATGGGATATTTGATGCGATCGTATCGTTTGCCTGGCAGCAGATCCGGCATCTGCGGATGGACACGCACGAAAACAATAAGGTGATGCAGCATGTTATAAAGAAGAACGGCTTCAGGGAATGCGGCATCATTTATACCGATGACGGAACGCAGCGGATCGCGTATGAGAAAATGTAGATGGAACGTTTTATAATTTATTTATATCCAGATAACAAAAACGCCACAAAAGCATCACCTGGTTTCCACAAACCGGACATATTTGTTTGTTATATTATCAGTGTCGACAGGAAGTAGCAGCTACGAACAAAACCCTTCGGGGAGCAGGAAAGGATCTGATGACATTGAAAAGAAAACAGATAGCGGTGATTTTAGGATTGGCTCTTGCCGTATCCGGAGTGAGCGCTTTTGCTGAGGAAGATACAGAGGCGGTTACAGAGGCGGTGATAATGCTGGAGGAAGAGGAGTCCGACATTATCATCGGGGAAGTAAAGGAGGTCGGTGACGATAGCATAACGCTTGCAGTTGGAGATTTGCCGGAGGACGGCGAAGAAAACGGCGCTTCTGAGGAAGCCGGAGCAGAGGCTTTGGAGGATGCGTCGGAGGAGGTCACGGATGCAGATGCAGATACGTCAGCGGATGGTGAAAGCACGTCAGCAGAAAAACCGGAGCTTATGCTGACGGGCGAAGAGAAGAACGTGACGGTGGCGGAGGATGCCACAATCCTGCTGGTGGACTGGGAGACAGCGAAAGAGAGCTTAAAAGCGCTGGAGGATACCCAGGAGGACCAGACAGAAGATGGTACGGAAGCTGCGGCGGACGGTGAAGCCGCAGAAGAAACAGAAAGCGCAGCAGCAGAGGACGGCACAGAAGCCGAAACTGCAGAGAACGCGGAGGCTGCGGATGATGCAGACGCGGGAACGGAAGCGCTGACAGATGCAGAAGAGCTTGCACTTACCGATATAACAGAGGGCGATATCCTGGCGATTCAGCTGGATGAGGACGGAAATGCCGTACAGATTATGGTAGTGCAGCAGTCATAGCGTATATCAGAATGTAGAGATGCATACTAATTTTTTTCATATAGAATAACCTTTTCTCCTTTTTGTGTGTGAGCCCTACCGCTCAAAAGCCAGGCAGAGACCAGAGACTGCCGGGCTGGGCGGTAGGGTTTTTGTTGCCATGTATCCGAAGGGAGCTGCCGGTGGCAGGTCCCTTCGGATGCATGGCAGTCATATCTTAATTTGGACGGCAAATTTCAATCATTGTATTAATTATCTTTTTTCGTCATTTCAAAGTGATATTTCTCTAGCTTTAATACCCTATATTTTTTATGTATTTTTGGAAGTTTACGGTAGACAGGTGTCTGTCGTAAAAAATTTCAGTACAAATGAAACAGGGGAGAGAGAAATGAAGGTCAGAAATCAGTTCCGTAATCAATTAAATATAGTGCTGCTGATTGTTGATCTGGTTTGTATTTTTGTATCTTACGCGGTTTCGCTTTACATCCGCCTTGGCAGTGTATTCCGGGCGCCGCAGATCCATTTTATATTGCTGATCGTTCAGGTCGCAGTCTATATCACCGTATGCTATGCGCGGGACATTTACCAGGGGATCTACCAGAGAGGCTATTTCAAGGAATTGCAGAAGGTTGTGGAAGTAAACCTGATCCTTGCCGCGGTCACGTTTGCGGTGCTGTTCTTTGCAAAAAGCGGACAGGGGTATTCCAGGACCGTCTGTATATGGTTTTTCGCACTGAACATCCTGCTGATCTATGGCAGCCATGTGATCATAAAAAAATGGGTGCTGCCGCGGTTCCGGCACGGGAGCGGCAGCCAGAAGCTCATGGTGGTCAGCACGCACGACCATGCGCCGGTCGTCATTGACCGGCTGATCGCAGAAAAGGACGGGAGCTATTATATCAGCTCCGCGGCTGTGATCGATGCGGACGACCGTGGAACCGTCCTGGAGGGCGTGCCGGTAAACGCCTGCAGGGAGGATATGTATGCTCTGGCACTGCAGAATGTGGTGGACGCCGTGGTGATCGACCTCCCGTATGATACGGAGGGACTTCAGGAGATGCTGGAGAAGTTTGAGAGCATGGGCGTCACGCTTTATATCCTGCTTGACGGGATGGCATTTGACATGACCAACATGGGGATC
Source organism: Marvinbryantia sp. (assembly GCF_047017445.1). Taxonomy (NCBI): domain Bacteria; kingdom Bacillati; phylum Bacillota; class Clostridia; order Lachnospirales; family Lachnospiraceae; genus Marvinbryantia; species Marvinbryantia sp. The sequence goes on from NZ_JBKXTT010000007.1 coordinate 93,326, forward strand.
GACCGGGTGGGGGATTACATAGCCGCCACTTCCCATATGGTGGACATGAGCACGGGGCAGATGATGGCAAAGCGTCTGCTGGATATCCTGGGAGGACTGGTCGGTGTACTGTTGACAGGGATCCTCACGATCTTCCTGGGACCTGCCATCAAACTGGAGAGCAAAGGTCCGATCTTCTTTGCGCAGGACCGCGTCGGGAAAAACGGGCGGATATTTAAGATCTACAAATTCCGTTCCATGTGCAATGACGCGGAAGCGAAGAAAAAAGACCTGCAGAAGGACAACAAGATGCAGGGGCTGATGTTCAAGATGGATGACGACCCGCGCATCACAAAGGTGGGAAAATTCATACGGAAGACAAGCCTGGACGAGTTCCCGCAGTTCTGGAATGTTTTAAAAGGCGACATGAGCCTGGTCGGCACCAGGCCGCCGACCGTGGATGAATTCCGGCAGTACGATCTCCACCACAAAAAAAGACTCAGCATGAAGCCCGGCATAACCGGCCTGTGGCAGATCAGCGGGCGGAGCGATATCACAGACTTTGAGGAAGTAGTAAAGCTCGATGCAAAGTACATAGAAGAATGGAGCTTCGGGCTGGATATTAAAATCCTCCTGAAAACCGTGGGAGTCATCTTTACGGGCAGGGGAGCGGAGTAGAGCAGGGAAGAATGTCTGGTTCGATTTTAATTGACGAAATATTGGCGTTGTAAAAGCCGGATCCTGCAGTCGTCGCATTGCCGCGCTGTATGGGGAGGGCGGTCATAAAGGAAAAAGTACTTCGGGACTGGATGTCAGTGTCGGAATGGCGAAGCTTGCCCATTTTCAGTGTCTGTATAGAAGCTACCATGATTATGAAACCTGAGAGATTCTTTGGGATATAGGAAGGAGAAACTTATCTTGTGGTATGTAATTCAGGTATTTACTGGAAAAGAAGAAAAGATGAAGGAAATGTGTGAAAGTGAAATATCGCAGGAGGTACTGACAGAATGTTTTATACCATATTATGAGGAAATGAAAAAATATTTGGGAGAGTGGCACAGGAAACGAAAAATCCTGTTTCCGGGATACATCTTCGCGGAAACAGAGCAGATCGATACCTTGTATGCAGAGCTGAAGAAGGTAGAAGGATTTACAAAAATTCTGGGAGACCGGATGTATCTGCTCCCTCTTGCAGAGGATGAGGTGAAATTTATCCTGTGCTTTGGCGGTGAAAAACACGTTGTGGAGATGTCCAGAGGTGTAATTGAAAATGACAAGATTATCGTCGGTGAGGGTCCTTTGAAAGGTTTGGAAGGATGTATTAAAAGAATAGACAGGCACAGACGACGCGCTGAAATACAGATAGAGATGTTTGGCAGAATGGTGGATGCCATAGTTGGGCTGGAGATTGTAAAAAAAGAATAATGCAGCGGATCATTCTGAAGCTGTGACAGAATAGGGTAGTATGGCAGAAAAAAGGGCTATAAAAAATAAGTTTGACAGTAAAGAAGAGCCGATTAGAAAAATTTGGAAAAGTCTTTCTGAAAAAGGCTGGAAAATAATGGAAATTCGTGAAAATGGAAATCCGGGTAAGGACGGTCTGTTGAACAAACCGATTAAAAAGCTTTTAGTGGGACACGACGGAACATGGACTCCGCTGGCGATAAAGTTCCAAGAGCAGGAGCCGAGGCTTTTGTTTCGCAGCCTTTACGAATATTATGGACATGCGTCGGCAGAAGAACTGTCGGATTTTGATTCCTGCTGTGGATATCTGTCCATGCAAAATATGCACCGGCATGAAAGGATATTTTACCGGAATTGTCATCCGGATCTGAAGGCTTATATACCTGCTTACTATGGGGAGATAAAAATGGAGGACACATACTGCATCCTAATGGAGGATATAAGTAGCTGTAGATATATGAATCAGATTTCCAGTCCGCAAAATTGGGGATATAGAGAAATACGGTTAGCGCTTGAGACGCTGGCCTTTTTTCATTCTATAGAAATATGCCCGGAAGGAGAGATTGAAAAGCAGGAGGAAGAGATAGATCTGGCGGCAGTGTCACGCTTTACAACAGCATTTCATGAATCGATGTACAGATTTGCCGGAATGGAGCGTGCTTTAAAAACAGAACAGGCAGCAAGGCAGTTCCTTGCACATCAGACGGAATACGAAAAAAGTCTCTCGCAGTATAGAAAACGGATGATACATAATGATTTTAATATCAGAAATATTTGTATTAATACCAGTTGCTTTCGGCTAATGGTCTACGACTGGGAGTTTGTTGATTGGAAAAATCCGTTGTCAGATGTGGTGGATTTTCTCATAAGCCTTTCTTCTGAAAGTCTGATAAATGATTTGCCGGAGAAATGGCTGTCTATATATTGGAATGCATTAAATAAATATGGCTTTTACGTGAGCTTATCGGATATCAGAGAACAGTTTTATATAAATTTGCTTAAATTTGGTGCTACGCGAATGAATATGTATTTTTTATGCTACAGCAAAAAGAAGGACACTTACATGGAACGGATGTATAGAAATCTCGGAATTCTGCTGGATGCGCAGCATGAACGCAAAATCAGAATATCTGACAACAGCTGGATATGAGACAGTTCATTAAAAATGTAAAACAAAAGGGGGATAACCATGTACACAAGGGCAGAATGGTCGCGACAGGATCGGCATAGCAATATAAAAGAAAAAAATGCCAGGGAGACAGATACCTTGAGTAGCCTGTATAAGATAAATGAAGAGGCGTGCCTGTTTACGAAACAGATCATGGGGCGTGTTCTGGATGGGCAGAAAAAATTGCTGAAGAATCAGAGCAATGACGATCGGATGTGCCGTACAGCTTTGATGTTTCTGGATGGAATACTCCCCGGAGAAGAAAAAGCGCAGAGTGATGAGCAGGAAGAAAGATTGCTTGCTCTGGCGGGAGCTGTAGATGCCCTGCAGGAAAGCTTACTGATGCACTGGCTTCTTATTACAACGAAGTCGATTTATAGATTGAAAGAGATTACAGAGTGTATATTGAACGGATATAAAGGAATTGTGGCAGAGGAGAAAGAGGAGGTGCTGCGAGGGATAGTACTTGGAATGGCAGATCATATGCTGGTTGAAGCATATGATAGAACTGAGAAGTATGCGTTCGGAAAAGAGTATACAGAAATTTTGAAGTGGTATTTTGAGCAAATGAAGCTGACATACATAGAGCAGAAATGTTTGATGGAAAGTCAGACTAAGGAAGAGCTTATAGAGAAATTACAGAACGTTTGGAAAGAGGGCGGATATAAATCCGCTTATCGGCTTGGCCAGATCTGCAGGGATCCTGGTAAAGGTGTGACTCCGGAACAACAGAAGCTGGAACCTCTTTTGAAAAGGTTAGAATTTGGTATGAAATGCAACTGGCTTAGAAGGATGGCACCGGAAAACATAAGATATCCGTTAATATTGCCGACAGACCAGGACGATGAGGATTTTGTAAGAGAAGTAAAAAAGACAGGTGGCTGCGGCGAAATAGCAGCATTGATGGAAGAGTGCATAAAATTGAAGAATATTGAAGATATAAAAAAGGCTGGATAAACACTTGAAAGAGAAAAGAGAGAAACAGATTAAAGAACAGCAGCAGAAATTGTTAGATTTGCTGCAGAAAAAAACGAGGGAATTTGTGGCGAAAAATGCAGACATAGCCGAAATAAAGTTGTTTGGGAAAATGAATACGGAAGGACAGCATCTGAGGGGGATGCTTCTGTTGCTTTCCTATGCGGCGTGCAGTGAGGCGCAGGAGAAGATGGATTCTGCTTTACAGTTGGCGGTGGCAATGGAATTTCTTCAAACATCTATTTTAATTCAGGATGATATTATTGACAAGAGTGATATGCGAAGGGGCAGGGCATCGCTACATAAGGCATTATTTCGGGATAAGAATGCATCTTTTTCTAAAAGTGAGAGGGATGCCAATACAGCAGCAGCGCTGATCGGCGGTATGGGAATCGCATATGCAACAAAACTGATTCATGAAATCTGCGAGAACGAGGAAGCATCTGGCAGGGAAATAGTGAAAGAGTATTGTACCATGTTGGTTAATACTCTGCATGGAGAAGCGATGGACATTCTTGTACCGGTTTATAATGGGGATGAGAGCGATAAGTTTGATGACAAGGTTCGCCGTGAACTGGCTCTTGAAATTGCAATTAGAAAAACGGCGGTCTATTCTTTTGAGACTCCGATTGTTATGGGAATTCTCTTGGCGGGAAAACGATCAGAGGAGATTTTATGGGCAAGAAGGCTCGGTTGTCATCTTGGCAGAATATATCAGTTAAGTAATGACCGAAAAGCTGTAGAGGGACTTCAGACGAAGGATGATGTCTGTACAGATGTGGCGCCTTACCGTTTGTCATATGCAAATGCAATCGCTTTGGGGACCGAAAAAGAGGAATCTGAAAAGTTCCAGGGTATTTTGCTAAAAGAGAATAAAACGCAGAGAGACAAGAAATGGATTCAAGAGCATTATCCTTATGATAAAGTGTATACACAGCTTGATGAAAAGCAGAAAGAGAGTTGCGGGTGGGCATTGAAGGAGCTGAATTCCGGGGATTGCTGTTTTAGCCCAGAAGGAGTAGCAGTGTTAAAACAGTTTTTGAAAAAGTTTGAAGGGATGGAAAGTTTTGAAAACGGATGACTTTGTTGCCCTTCGGCTGCAGAAGATATGTAAAGAAAAAAATATAAATTGTTATCAGCTGGCAAGACGGGCAGGGCTTAGTACGTCAAGCTTATATAGTATTCTAAATGGAAAAGCAAGTCCAAGAGTGTCGACGCTGGAGATCATCTGTGAGGCATTGGATATGACAATCTGCGAGTTTTTTGGGGATAGGTACGCACTGGTAGACAGAGAGAAGCCGAATCAGGAAACAATGGGACTCAGTGAAAAAAACTATCAGCTGTGGATGGAAATAGGGAAGCTGTTGCTTAATTCACAGTCTGATATGATGTAAGCTGTTATTTTGCCAAAAGCGGAAAACAGATAGAAAAAGCGTAATACAGTTATAGCGGCTTGCTTGACAGCATAATATAATTAATGTGTTATGGAGTATTTTAAAGAAAAGGGAGGAAGGAAACGGATTCATTTTTTGTTTATGCAGAATAGGATTCGCTTCGGCTTATATAGATGGATGAGATAGTCAAACAATTTATAAAATATACAAAAGCAGCTCAAATGCCTTCCTTCTTTCAGAAGTTGCAAGGCAAAATAAAAGAGCAGGAGAATGCTTATGTGTTTCTGGTGACGCGGAAAGGTTACTGGAGCTATAAGCTGATAGTGCATGCAAATCCAGAGCTTAAGATTGAGGATGGCAGGGTTTTCAGCGATCGCTATCTGATGAAGGCGGCTGAACGCAAATTATTGCAAGGCAAAACGGTATATCTTGTGGACGATACCATGACGCATGGGTTTAACTTATTCCGCTACTTTTGCATTATGAAAAAAGCAGGGGCAGAGGATGTGATTCCGGCTGTGTATGCCCTGAGTACCGAATTTCCCAGAAAAACCTTAAAGGAGCCTTTGCATCAGATTTATTATGAGGTAAATGGGATATTTCCGGAGAATGTAGATGAGAATACAGAAAGAAAAGCAGAAGAGACACGAAAACGTTTTATTGAAAAGCTGTATTGCTATCGTTATCTGAATCAGGATAATATTTCAAAGCTTTGTCTTGCAGAGACAGAGTTGTTTCAAAAGACACTATGCCCTTTTGTGATTGACCTTCCGATGCTGGTAAGCAGACAGGAAGGCGGAAAAGTGTTGGAAGATACTTTTACGTTAAGCAAAAGCCAGTTTGACAGACTGTGTGTAGATACCAGGGAATGGTCTTATATACCGAATTCCTTTGGAGAAAATCCGAAGGACCGATCGGATTCCGACAGCAATTTTGTAAAAAACAGCTGCCTGAATACCATTATTCAGTGTAATTATTTTGAGTATCATGATGAATGGACGGAAATAGCAGGTCATAGCTTTTTGCAAAATGCGATTGTAAAATGTAAATACAACATTGATCAGGATGGAAATTATCATTTAATTTTTATTCCTTTTGCGATGGTGCGCTCCTGCAAAAAAACAGAGTTGTTGGCAATTTTTAAAAAACTTGCAGGGGAGACGGATTATGGCAAAAAAATACTTAAGCAATCGGTAGATGACCTGACAGAGCAGGAGTGGATCGGAGTTTTTCGCGCGGTAATTTATATCCTGAGTCTCTACATCAGTGAAAAGTTCCGCAGTCATTTAATGCAGATCGGAGTTTTTGGGATAGGCTATGACTGGGAGATCATGAAGGAAAATTCTGAGGAAGATTTTCGCCAGTCTATGATAGCTAAGCAGAGGGAGGTACAAAAGAATACCGCTTTTCCGGAGATTGCATCGCTTCATTCCGCTGACAAAGCAAAAACAATAGGCAGAGAAAGTAATGAATGGAAGGAGAGCTTTTGGCTGGATGATGCGTACAAATATATCAGTCAGCTTATTCAGGAGCAAAATTATCAGATAGAAGACAGAGAAAATAATGTGCAGGAGAAAAGCTACCGCAAAAAATGTCTGAGTATAGAAGATATTGAGCAGAGCCTGAGTAATCAATATAAATTTGAAAATGAAATTCAAAGAAGGCGTGCAGCTACCAGTATCATAGAGCTGATGCTGGAAACAAGTGTCTGCGGCAATTATATTTATGTTTCCGGAGAAAATATTATCCGTTCTTTTCGTCATGGGGAGAACAGTGATCTGCTGATATCGAAGGAAGAGCTGCTTTGTCATATTTGCGTAGATGTACTTTATATTTCATTTGGAAGAGAGAAATATCTGAAATATAGAGAGCAGTATTTAAACAACATGGAGTCTGTTCTGGTGAAAGAAGGATTTTTTGAGGGAGAGGTGTCGAAAGCAGTTTTTGAACGTTATCTGGATATGGTGTTGTCAGTAGATATGTGGGATGTCCATTATAAGATTATGGGGAAACGATTTCTCGTAAGAAATCTGAAGGATCCAGGGCTGATAAGGGTTCAGGATCTGGCGATTGATGAAGCGGAAAAAATTGCGGCGGAGGAATCGAAAAATGAAGAATAACTCAGACATGGAAATGCTTCATGAAATAATTAACACGACACTGTTATATTATTCCAAAATCTATCAGAGGCAATTTTGGCAGCACCTGAAAATCAGTCGGATGCGGTTAAGCATGCCGATATTTATAAAGGCTGTGTTGCTTTCCATGCAGGAACTGCAGGAGAGTTATCTGGATCGATGGACGCCGGATACTTTTTCTGAGACAGAGCAGCTTGTAAAAAATTTATATTTGGAAGCATCCTCAGAGGATCCTTCCATAGGACAGTTAATAGGATATTTCCCATCCGGGCAGCCGGAACAGGAGATATCCTTATTATATGGGGAGGATTTTGAACGGCTGTATTATATGGCAAAACCGGAAGTCTGTAAAATAGAGGATGTTGAAATCAGAGACTATGCGGCAGAAAAAATCGCCCTGCTTAGATATTGGCATCAATGTGGGTGGGTCTGTCATTATTTGATTTCAGATGCGAAGGAGCGGGAGTGGTTTGCGCAGCTGTTTCTGTATGCAATGTATTACAGCATATTCGATAAGGACAGCGGGGCCGAAGAGGAGCAGAAATTCAGGAAAAAAATTACTGCTGGAATTATTAAAAATATAGGTAAGGATGTTGTAGAAGACAGAGCGGAAATGTATAACTATCTGCTGGCTCAGATGAGAAAGTACGGGCAGGTATTCTGCGATACTGCGGCCGACAACAATTATCGAAAAAATACCAAACAAAGCGACTACGCTGAGATGTGCATGGAACACATTGCTGTATATATTTCCAAAATAGGAGAAAAAGAATGAAATTTCGCGACTGGAACGCAGACATGTCAGAGCTGCAATGGAAATTAATAGACTACAAGACACAGGCGGATACCTTTATTGAATGGTGTTTTGAGCAGAAATGCATTGGTCTCGCACAGGGAAATGACATCGTGAATGAATGGAGAGCGCGCAAGCAGACATACATATCTTATCTTTCGACGATTTTTTTCGATTTTCAGCACTATAGCCAGCATGATGTGAGTCACTCTATTAATATTCTAAATTATATTGAACTGCTTATCGGGAGAAATCGTGTCAAGCTGCTGTCTGCAAGCGATTTGTGGCTGCTTCTGGAAACTGCTTATTTTCATGACATCGGTATGGCACTGACTTACGAAGAAATGTCGAAAATCTGGAAAAGCCAGGAGTTTCGCGCGTATCTGCAAAAAGTTCTTGAAGGAAATGATATCGATCTGGCGGAGGCAGCAGAATATTATGAGAAAATGAACAGCCTGTTGAGTGAGCGAGGAAGCGGCAGTACAATCAAAAAATTGGAATTTCCTCCGGAATGGCCGTTGGTTTTCCAGCGAAATATCATGATTCTCATGTCCGACTATGTACGCAGGGAACACCCGCAGAGAAGTCATCGCTTTATGATTGCCAATGAAGAAAAATTTGCAGGTTCCGGCGTAATTAAAGAGCGGATGAACCGGCTGATCGGGGAGATATCGGAGCTTCACGGTGGAAGCTTTTCGGAGATTGAGAAAAAGGTAGCCAATTGTGCGGTGGGATTTGGAACGGACAGGATGTATCCACAATTTGTAGCTGCCATGCTGCGGCTGGGAGATTTGCTGGATATGGATAATAATCGTTTTAATGTCCGTGCAATAGAGCATTTCGGCAGGCTTCCGGCTTTGAGCGGTTTCCACTACGAAAAGCATCGCGCCATTTATCACTTTTCGATTACACCGACCATGATAGAGGCTTCGGCAAGCTCCGGTGATTATAAGGTCTGCCAGGAAATCAGCAAGTGGTTCCAGTATCTTAAAGAGGAAGTGGAAAATATAAGCTGTGACTGGAACCGCTTTGCTCCTCCGCTGCTGAAAGGCTGTGAACTTCAGCGCTGCCGGCTGGATATATACTTTGGTGATACAAAGTTTGACGCTAGGTGGCAGAAAAGCTATGAGGTTGATCAGAAACGGCTGATCAATCTGATGACAGGCTACAATATATACAGCTCCAAGCTGGATTGCCTGCGTGAATATATACAAAATGCAATGGATGCAACCAAGATGCGGCTCTGGAGCGATATCAGAAGCGGCCGGACAAAGCTTATACAAAACGGAATAGATAAAACGAAACTAACTCCTTTTGATATCAGCGCGGAAAGCTATCAGATGCGTGCAATTGAAGTTGATATTTCCATCATCTTGGAGAAGAGCGACAAAAGTACAAGCAGCAAAGACACAGGAGATTCCGGAGGAATTGAGCTGGATGAACCGAAAGAACCCTATGTGTGCATTCGGATTTCAGATCGTGGAGTCGGGATGGAGAAGGAATGTGTTGACAGTCTTGCTGTTGTGGGAAGAAGCTGGAAAGGAAGAACTGCGTATCAGAATGAAATCTCACAGATGCCGGACTGGCTGAAACCGACAGGCGGGTTTGGGATTGGACTGCAGTCTGCATTTATGCTGACACGGCAGGTGAAAATCTACACCCGGTCAACTAATGAGGCAGAAGGGTATATCGTGAAGCTTGATTCTCCCAGGGAGGGCGGCGCTATCCTTAAAATGCACAAAAAGAAAGAGCGGGCGGGTACGGATATTTGTTTTTATATTCCGCTTGAACTGCTGTATACCGCTATCCGGGAAGAAGAATGGTATGGTTTAAATGAGTATCTTAAAGAGCACAGCGATTCCAGAGTGAAGGATTGTGATGGCTTTTCAAAAGAGAATAGTGAAGACTATATCAAAGATTTTTTTGCTTACTATGTGAGCAAAAAAATCGTGAATCCACTTTTTCCAATCAGGATTACAGGGGGTCGTAAGGAAGAAACTGAGTATAGCAGTCCTTTCGCTTCGGATAAGAATGGATTTGGCATCTGGACTAATACCTTTATGCTGCATGACCGGTATGTCTGCAGTATTTCAGAAAATCTGGAAGCGAGGATATGGGACCAGGAAAAGCAGGTGTTTTTGTATGCGAAAGAACATAACTGCAATCCGATACAATTCGACATTCAGACTGGAAGAACCAGAAATCATTTTTGTTATAAAGGCGTAAAGGTAGAGGATATCAAGGAACAGGAACGAGGGATTGAATACAATTATTTCTTCGATACCTGCGTTGATATTATGGGCGGAAAAATGGAGGACGTTCTGTCTGTCCGCAGAAATGATTTTGCACAGAATTTTCCAGTCGAAATTTATTACCGCGAGTGCCTGGCGGTGTATGTGGAGGCGGTTTATCGAAAGATAAAGGACAGTCCGGACAGAAAATGGAAGGATAGAGATAAAATTAACAGTATCCTGTCGGTTTTTCAGTATTTGCTTTTGGCTATTCAGGTGTTGAAACGGGAAACGCTGGAGGACGTGCTATCATATTTCATTGATATTATGGAGAACCCGCAGCAGATAACTATCTGGAGGATAGAGAATGATAAAGTGGTACCGGGCTCAAAAGAAACGAAGGAAGCTCTGAGAAAGCTGAAGAGCATTTTTACAAAAAATATTGATGAAGGGCAGGGAACGTTGTTTGTGGTTGCGAAGGAACCGTTGCCTCCGCCTGATACAATCCCGATTATTCCATTGAGAGAAATGGCTTCTTTATTGACGGAGGATCGGCAATATGTCACAGAATTGGTACAGGAGTTAAAAGCGGCGGGGGAAATTTACAGTAATCCAGACATATGTTATGCTCTGCTGAATCTGGGAAAAAGGTTTGACATAAAGCATTTTAAAATATCGGGAGACAGGCAGGATCTTGTCTATGCAAGGATCCGTGGATTGGATGAGGATTGGGAATATCAGAAGCAGGGGCATCTGGATGAAAAGAAATTTGTCCGGGACGCTTTCTGGATGAGCAAAGAAACAAGATATATTGCACAAAATGTTACCTGCAAAAAGTATGATGACCTGCGTGTAGATATCCTGCCGTCAGACTGTCAGAAAAAAATAAGTACAGAGCGCAGAGCAGTATATCTGATATCACCCGTCAGCTGCAGCGCATGCATAAATATGCTGCTGCTGATGGGACTTGACGCGGACAGGCCAGATGGAGACGCAAAAGCAAAAATGGTACGGCTGGTGAGCAGAGAAGCTTTTATCACTTGTATTACAGAAAAACCGGAATATAGTTATTTGTGCTTCTGGGTGTACAGGCATCAGATGAACAAAGGGAACAGCAGACTGGAAATTGGCCAGATTGATGAAAAATATAAAAAAATGCTGGCTGAAATGTATGAGGAAAATTTTGAATGGTAGCTGCAGAAAAAACTAATATGAGAAAGGAAGCGGAGTATGGACGGAAATGAGCTGAAGCATGTGGGCGTTATCATGGACGGAAACCGACGGTGGGCAAGGAAGAATAAGCTTCAATCAGTGCTGAACGGACATGAAAAAGGCGTGTCAAGCATTTTTGAAAATGTCCCGAAAAAACTGAAACATTAGCACCGGTTTTCCGGTGCTGATTTCATATGGCTACGTGGCAGATGTCCTCTGGAAGCTTAGGGCTCTGCCCTAAGAACCCGCAAGGGACCTGTCCCTTGACCCATAATCGGGCCCTGCCCGAACCCGCCCCGCAGGGGGCAGGAGAAAGGGCATATATCCTTTCTCCTTAGAAACAGCGTTTTCCGTGAGGCTTATCTCAAGAGACTTTCGCGGCATAACGGGGCCCCAACCCCATTATTCCACGGTTCTCCTGACAACGCCTCCGCTCCCTGTTCCTTCCGCCTTTTTTCGGGCGATCTCCTCACGGATCAGCCGTTTTACGGCTCCCTGTTTTGACGGCTGTTCCCAAAACCAGCGGATGATATCAAGGTCTGTGCGGAGGTTCAGTTTTAAGTAAATTCCCTGTGTATGTTCTTTATCATATTTTTTCTGTGCTTTTGTATGCGCTTCGATGCAGTCGATCCAGTCCCTCATGTGATCTCTCCTTTCGGTAGGTATATACCTATCATCTTTTTCTGCTGCTTTTTATGCTGGAACGTCATCCATTAGATGGTGCTCCTGTGTCTTTACGAATTTCTGGAAAGTTTTGCTGCGCCAGGGATGGCTCATTGGCGGAATATAATGTCTTTTTGCTTTGGGCGGCTGATAGTCTGCATCCAGATCCCGGGATCTTTCCATATGTTCGGGGATCTCCTCCAGTGCATGGACATCCTTGTCATTGACACAGCAGAAAAGGCTTCCGTCAAAAGCCTGGATAACCATTATTTTTGTGCCTTTGCGGTAATGTACCTGTTTCCCTCTGGCGTCCAGCATCCGGTAATGGCGGTGCCGGAACTGGATCGCATGCCCGCAATCCACGGTCCGTTCTGTCAGGACAGCGAGAACCAGGTTGATTTTTTCATTTTCCGGTTGCGTTTCAAACACAGATTTGATACCATTAAGGGGAAGCGCGAACTTCTCATTGAATTCTTTTATGTATGAGTGGAGGAATTCATTGGCAGCATCTATGGTCGTGATCCCTGCTAATCGTAATTCGATTGGCAGGCGCGACTGTAGTGTCTGGTTGAGGCGTTCTACGCGGCCTTTGGCCTGCGGGACACTGCTGGATTCCAGCTGAACACCAAGCTGCTTGCAGGCATAAGCGAATTGGGTATAGGTATCCTCATCAAGAGATGGGGAGTTTTTCTTTTTATAGGTAAATACCGTACGGCGGTCTGTGAAGATCCTGTAAGGGATGCCGTAGGTGGTCAGGATCTGGTGGAATACGTGATAGTAGCCCTTTAAGGTTTCCTGCGTGTCAAACCAGGCTCCGGTGACCCGGCCGGTAGCATCGTCAATAGCCAGGTGGAGGTGCCATACCTGCCCGGGGATCCATTCATAGGGAGTTGCGTCCATCTGCTGCAGTTCCCCAAAATAAGCACATCTTGGACGTCTTGAATGAGCATCTTCAACCGCTACGAGATTGGTTTGGAGCACAGCGGCTTCTTTCAGGCTGCAGGCACTTTTCTTTTTATCCTGAAGCTCCTTTTCCATACGCTTTTTCTTGGCCTTTGTAACTTTCGGAGAAAGAATATATTTACTTTCCAGGATCTTAGCTACAGAAGAAGGTGAGACGCAGATGTGTTCATGGGCCTCAAGGAGTTCTGAATAATGCTGGAAATTAGCATCAAAATATTTTGTAAGGTAGAGATCGATGATGCGATTGCGGGTCTCGTCAGGGATGCTGGTGGACGGTTTACGTCCCCTATTGCCATGGATAAAGAAAGCCTTTCCTTCTTTGCGGTATCCAGCCAGCATACGGTTGATATGGCGTTTGGTGCAGCCAAGGGTGAGGGCAGCCCTGTCCTTATTCCCATCCGGGTGATCTGCCAGAGATTTGATCACTTCGTATTTTTTCTGTTCATCCATTGTAAGTATTACCTTTCTGATAATGATTTCCTCCAATCTAAAATAGATAGAGGATATTTTACCACATCCGGGACATTTTCATATGTGGTATACTAGGACATTATCATAAATGGCTTATACAGTGCTGAACGGACATGAAAAAGGCGTTGACAAATTTATGGAAATATGTACCTGGTGTCTTGACCATGGGATACCATATTTGACTGTTTACGCATTTTCTACAGAAAACTGGAATCGCAGCGAAGCTGAGATTAATGGGTTGTTTGCCATTATGGAGCGTTTTTTTACAAACAGGCTGTCGGACTGCCTGCAGCGGGGAATTCGGATTGTAGTGGCAGGTGACCGAAGCAGACTAAATGAGAAGCAGAGGAGTATTATTGAGCAGGCGGAAGAAAAGACCAGGCAGTGCAGCCGGCTTTTGGCACAGATCGGCATTAGCTATGGAGGAAGAGACGAGCTTGTACGTGCAATGAAAAAAACCGCAGCAGATATCAGAGCCGGACGCCTTACAGCAGAGAAAATCACGGAAGAAGAAATCAGCGCAAACCTGGATACCGCAGGAATCCCTATGATTGACATGGTGATAAGAACCGGTGGCAACCATCGTCTGAGTAATTTTTTCATATGGCAGTCGGCGTATGCAGAAATCTATTTTACAGACACACTGTGGCCGGATTTTTCAGAAAAGGAATTTTCCGAGTTTGTGGATGATTACAAAACGGTGAAAATTAATCTTGGGAAATAGGAATATAAGAGGTTTAAAATTAGTGTAATGAAAAAAATGATCATGGTGAAATTCGGAGGAGCGGTTCTGACAAACAAAGCCAGTCCATGTGTCATACGAAAAAGCGTAATGAAGCAGCTTGGAGCGGAACTTGCAGATTTCAGGAAAAAGTCCGACACGGCGGTTCTCCTGGGAAACGGCGGCGGTTCCTTCGGGCATTACTATGCGAAAAAATATCACATAGTTGATAAACCATCCGGAACGCAGGCGCTTATGGGGATGTGCAGAGGCAAAAATGGCAATGCTTTTCTGAATGCAGAGCTGGTGAAGGTATTGCTGAACTTTGGGATACCGGCCAACACCTTTCGGATAGAACAGTTTCTGGAAAAAGAATGCCTGGAGGAAAGAATGCTTAGCTGCCTGAATTACCACATGCTTCCGGTGGTATACGGAGATTTCCTATATCAGATAAATGGAAGCTGTCGGATCGTATCCACAGAAGAGATATTTTTTCGCCTGGGAGAACAGATTGCAAATACACCCTCCTGTGGCTATGAGCTGGAGAAAATTATTTTCTGTACTGACCGCGATGGAGTGGAGGATTTGCACGGTAATGTAATACCGGTTATATGGCGCGAGGATTTTGCAGACTGGGGAATCTTTCAGCAGCCAACCGAAGGCTATGATGTCACTGGCGGCATGAGCGAAAAAGTGTGGATGGCGTTCAAAATGGACTGTCCGGTGCAGGTAATAAACGGAAAAAAGCCTGGAAGACTTGCACAGGCGCTGAAAAATGAAAAAACCGTTGGAACAATAATTCAAGGATAAGAGAAGACCTTTATATCAGGAAGAGGTCTTTTTTATTTGAGAAAATCGGGCGAAAGCTATGACAAATGGTAACAAAAGGAGAGAAGAGGAAATTGCAGGAAAAAAATAAGCGATACAAGATCCTGAATACTTATGTAAATGCAGTGTCCATGGAAGAAACAATACAGATGGTCGAAAAGATTATTGAAAAGGGCGTGCCGACGCAACATGTTGTGGTGAATGCTTCAAAAGTCAATTTGATGGAGAAAGATGCAGAGTTAAGAAAGATTGTAAATTCCTGCCCACTGATCAACGCGGACGGAGCTTCTATCGTCTGGGCTGCCAAAAAGTTAGGGGTTCCCTTGAATGAGAGAGTAACAGGATGTGATCTTTTTCAGGAACTCGTAAAGGTAGCCGCGGATAAGGGATATAAAATATACCTTTTTGGAGCGAAAGAAGAGGTTGTTACAAAGGTTAAGAGAATCTTTGAAGAGCAGTATCCCACACTGTGCATTGCAGGATATAGAAATGGATATTTTACGGAAGCGGATGAACCGGAAATTGTCAAAGCTATGGCAGAGTCGGGAGCAGACATGATGTTTGTGGCTTTTTCATCTCCCAAAAAGGAATATTGGGTAAATCGATATTTAGATCAGTTAAATATTCCATTTGTCATGGGTGTTGGAGGCAGTTTTGATATTGTCGCCGGAGTTACGGACAGGGCACCAATCTGGATGCAGAAGCATGGTCTGGAGTGGTTCTACCGGTTTATTCAGGAGCCGGGAAGAATGTGGAAACGTTATATTATAGGCAACGCTAAATTTGTTGCCTTGACATATAAATATAAGCGAAAAGCTAAAAAGAATTAACATTAAGAAAACAGAGGAGGATATGAAAAATGATCAACGTAATAGGATTGGGTTACATTGGACTTCCAACAGCCCTTATGATGGCATCTCATGGGGTAGAGGTAATTGGAACGGACTACAACAAAGAGCTTGTGGCTACCCTGAACGCAGGGCATACGACGTTTAAAGAAGATGGTCTGGATGAGTTATTTGCGACGGCAGTAGAAGCAGGAATCAAGTTTACAACAGAGTACCAGGTTACGGATACCTATATTGTCTCTGTCCCGACCCCATATGATAAATTTAGCAAAAAAGTTGATGCCTGCTATGTTATAGCGGCAGTAAAGGATGTACTAAAAGTTTGCCCGAAGGGTGCGACAATCGTTGTAGAATCGACTGTATCCCCGGGAACGATGGACAGATATATTCGACCGGCTGTTGAAGAAAATGGATTTGTAATTGGTGAAGACATTCATTTGGTTCATGCACCGGAACGCATTATTCCGGGAAATATGGTATACGAGCTTCTGCACAATAATCGAACGATTGGCGCGGACGATAAGGCAGTAGGGGAGACAATAAAAAAATTATATGCTTCTTTTTGTCAGGGAGAAATTGTTGTGACAGATATTAAAACGGCAGAAATGACAAAGGTAGTG
The DNA here is from genome assembly GCF_047017445.1 of Marvinbryantia sp. Classification (NCBI taxonomy): domain Bacteria; kingdom Bacillati; phylum Bacillota; class Clostridia; order Lachnospirales; family Lachnospiraceae; genus Marvinbryantia; species Marvinbryantia sp. The sequence continues at coordinate 109,794 of NZ_JBKXTT010000007.1, forward strand.
GAAAATACATTTCGGGCTGTAAATATTGCTTTTGCAAATGAACTTGCGAAAATTTGCCGTCACGATAATATGGATGTTTATGAAATTATTAAAATATGTAATATGCATCCCCGCGTGAATATCCTTCAGCCGGGACCGGGTGTTGGCGGACATTGTATTTCAGTAGATCCATGGTTCCTTGTAGGCGATTATCCTTCACTAGCCAAAGTAATTGATGAGTCGATGAAAACGAATGATGGAATGCCGGATTTTGTACTGAACCGCATTTATGAAATCATGAAAGAGAGAGGGCTGACAGATATTTCGAAAGTAGGTCTGTATGGTCTTACCTATAAAGAAAATGTTGATGATATGCGTGAATCGCCAACGTTGCAGCTGCTTGAAAGTCAGGAGCGGCATCTTGCAGCAGGTCTCAAGGTCTACGATCCATTTATTAAAAAAGATGTAGTTAAGAACCAGTATCATGATTTGGACAGCTTTCTGGAATCGGTTGATATGGTAGTCGTTATGGTCAAGCATAACGAGATTAAAGAAAATGTTGAAAAACTGGCGGGTAAGGTAATTCTCGACTGTCAAAATATTATTCATCTTGATGAGGTATATCACATTTAAAAAGGGAAGATTTTAAGATAAAGGGATAGTGGATATGAAAAAAATTATGTTGGTTTTTGGCACAAGACCAGAGGCAATTAAAATGTGCCCACTTGTTAATGAGCTGAAAAAGAGAAAAGGAATTCAGACAATCGTGTGTGTTACGGGACAGCATCGCCAAATGTTGGATCAGGTATTGGATACGTTTCATGTTATTCCCGATTATGATCTTTCTATCATGAAAGACAGACAGACGCTTTTTGATGTAACAACGAATATACTGGCAAAAATAAAAATAGTGCTTGAAGAGGTAAAGCCGGATGTCTGCCTTGTACATGGTGATACATCCACAACATTTGTAACAGCATTAGCTTGTTTTTATCTTCAGATTCCGGTTGGGCATGTGGAGGCTGGGCTTCGCACATATAATATCTACTCGCCATATCCGGAGGAGTTTAATCGACAGGCAGTTGGGATTATCAGTCAATATAATTTTGCACCAACGAAGCTGGCAAAGGAACACCTGATAAAGGAAGGAAAAGATGAAACGACGATATATGTGACTGGCAATACAGTTATTGATGCGATGCAGCATACCGTTGTGGAAGATTATCATCATCCGGAAATTGATTGGGTGGGAAATGACCGGATGATTTTTATTACAGCACATAGAAGAGAGAATCTTGGCGAGCCAATGCATCATATGTTCCGGGCAATCAGAAGAGTATTGGATGAACATCCGGACGTAAAAGCTATTTATCCAATACATATGAACCCGATTGTAAGAAAAGCGGCAGATGAGGAATTGGGGGACTGCAGTCAGATTCATATCATCGAACCGATAGAGGTTTTTGACTGCCATAACTTTGAGGCGAGATGCCATTTGTGTTTAACGGATTCCGGCGGGATTCAGGAAGAGTGTCCTTCTTATGGAAAGCCGGTTCTGGTGATGAGAGATACAACAGAGCGTCCGGAAGGCGTAGAGGCTGGCACGCTGAAACTGGTAGGAACCAGTGAAGAAACCATTTACGAATGGTTTACAAGGCTGCTGGATGATGAGACGGAATATGCAAAGATGGCACACGCTGCAAATCCATATGGAGACGGGCATGCCTGTGAAAGAATTGCCGATATATTAGAAAAAGGATATACAGAAATCTGAAAAAATGGGGAGACGATATGAAAGACATCAGATGGCTGATCAATCGCTTAAGGTCGATGAATGCTCTGGAAATGGGTTGGCGGGTGCAGCAAAAGTTTTTACAGAAAAAAGAGTACAAGGCTTTGTATGCACTGCATCTGCCTGTAACAGAAATTTCTTTGCCGCAAGCGTTGAATGAATTGCAGCCGGATGCTGGCAGAATACCTTTCAACAAAGAAAATAAAAATTATACATTGTTCAGCGTTCTTGATATTTTTGGGAAATATGAATATGAGGAATATAAAGATAAATGGAATGCTGGATTTCAGACAGGCAATAGCTGGCCGGAAAAGGATTTTTCATATTCCATTGCGGTTGGTCAAAGAGAAGATATTGGCGATATCCGCACAAACTGGGAATTGAACAGACACTACCAGTTTGCATGTCTGGCAAAAAACTATTACCTGTCTGGCGATGCTGCTTATCTGAATGAATTAAAAGAATTATTTGATGACTGGAATCGGCATAATTTGTTCCTGCATGGTGTAGAGTGGACAAGTGCAATGGAAATAGGGATCCGCTCTGTATCATGGATCTATACTTATGTATTCCTTCATTACGCAGCAGCTAAATATCAGACGGAAGTGCAGGAACTGCTGGAACAGATCCGATGCGGGGTGCTTGTTATGGCAGACTACATTGTAAGACATCGGGCAAGATATTCTTCGGCGAATAACCATCTTATATGGCAGGGCTTTTTTTTGATTATGGAGCATGGACAAGTCTATCAGTAAAAATTTTGTCGGAAGAGTTGCCAAAGCAAAACTATGAAGATGGGGTAAATAAGGAGATGTCACTCCATTATCAAAGCTTTGCGATGGAGGCATATGGGATATTATGGCTGGCACTGCAAAAAAATAATATAAAAATCCCGGATAGCTGGAAATCATACCTTGGTTCAATGAGTCAATATCTGGCAGATTGCTGCGGTGATTATGGAGAAGTTATTGCATTCGGGGACAATGATGAGGGAAAGATTCTGGATCTGCAAGGGAAAATACAAGACCATTACAGATATGTGCTTCAGTTGATGGGGACTGTATTAAATTTCCGATATACAGATTTGCCGTTTGTGGAGAATATCAGTTGGTTGATTACAAAGAAGCAGGAGACAGATTATCGAAAGAAAAGGCTTTATAAACCGGAGCTTGTATGTTCCTATCCGAAAGGCGGATACACACTTATTAGAAGTATGGACCGAAAAGTATTAATTGGCATGGATCATGCAGAGCTTGGATTTGGAAGTATTGCAGCTCACGGACATGCTGATGCATTGAGTATTCAGCTTTATTACTGTGGAAAGCCAATTTTGGTTGATTCGGGAACCTATAATTACCATGTGCCAAAGAATACCAGGGATTTATTTCGCAGTACAAAAGCACATAATACGGTTTGCGTGGAGGGAATAGAGCAGGCGGAAATGTTAGGACCATTTTTATGGGGAAAGCGTTATAAAGTCGAAAATGTGGTTCTTGAAGAAAAGAGTGGCGGTGTAATGATAGAGGCAACAGTTTCTTATGCGGGAATCTGTCATACGAGAAAGGCATCATTTGATTTTAATAGGAGATTAATTATTGAGGATTATGTTGATGGTGCCGACAAGGCACATCAGGTCTGGCACGTTGCCCCGGGCTTGGATATGCAGTGTGCAGATAACAGAACAGATGTGCTTGACGCAGATTTCAATTGCATATTGACGATGATTACGGATAAGCAGGTTGAGTTATCAGATTCTTATATATCGCATTGTTATGGAAACAAAACACCGGCAAAGGTTTGCTTGCAGGTTGGTAAAGAAAATTTCCGGTGTAGTTTAAACATAAAAAATAGTGCTATTTGAACAGGAGGAACAATGAACGCAAACAGGCTAAAATTGGTTTATGAGGGATTGCCGAAAACGATAAAAAAACTATTATCTCCGTTATTTATAAGAGTGATTTTGAATAATAAAGTATATAAGAAAACGCTAAAAGAACTTAAAGAATTCGATGAATTAAATGATGCTCAAAAGCGGGCTGTTCAGTTTGAAAAGCTTAAAGAAACGTTAATAGAAGCTTATAATAATGTTCCGTATTACCGGAAAAGATTTTCAGAAGCGGGTTTTAATCCGGAGGAAATGACAGATATATCAGAAATGGAAAAAATACCTCTTTTAACAAAAGACGACGCGATTGAAGCAGGGGCGGAAATTCTGTCAAGGAAGAAGATTGACTGTTATGAATCTGTAACCGGAGGAAGCAGCGGACGGGCGTTGAAAGTAGTATTGGATAAAGATTCTATATACAAAGAGCGTGCTTTTACAAATCACTTTCTGGGGAAATATGGTTATGATCTTCGAAATACAAGAACATTGGCATTCTGGGGACATAACAAGGATGATGATTATTATTTTTCTCCATTAAAAAATGAGATTGTGATTTCTCCATTTAAATTATTTGATGAAAAATCTTTTCCGGTAGTCTGGAAAGCAGTGGAAGAATTTAAGCCGGATTTTATTTCGGGATATCCATCAGCTATCTATTTGTTTGCACAGATGATGGAGCGGAACGGAAAAAAGAGAAAATTTAAGCTGGTTAATTTTTATGCTGAAAATCATACGGACGAGATGAAACGCTATATTGAACAGACACTGCAATGCAAAGCGGTATCCAATTATGGTCATACGGAAAGGGCTGTATTCGCAGAAGAGTACGAAGACGGATATCTTTTCAACGGTCTGTACGGTTATACAGAATTTTTGCCTACAGAAATAGAGGGTGAATATAAAATTTGCTGCACTGGCTTTATTTCGCGCAAAATGCCGCTTATTCGCTATGTGACGGATGATGTTGTGCGCTTTAATGAAAAGGGATATGCACAGATACAGGGACATAAGTTTTCCGAGGTCAGTCTTATTTCGAAATCGGGAAGTAAAATTTTCAAAGGGGCATTGACAATGCATCTTGATGCTTTTAAGAAAGTGAAACAGTATCAATATGTACAATACGAACCCGGAAAAGCGTATCTGGATCTGGTATTGGTAGAAACTTTGACGGAAGCAGATAAAGAGGAGATTTTAGGATATTTATCCCGAAGGGTTGAAAATCAACTTGATATCGAACTGCGGATAGTGGATAGTGTTGAGCTGACAAAACGCGGTAAGTATAACTGGGCAGTTAATAAAATAGCGAAAAGAGTGGAGCAATGAAGAAAAATTTGTATATTGGAGAGTTTCCACCGCCGATGGGTGGGGTTACTGTAAAGAATGAATTAATAAAAAATAAAATTTACAATGCTGATGATATGGATTTTTTTGATCTATATAGCTGCAAAAGAAATCCATTAAATTTGCTGAGGCTGATACTTAAGATTATCTGCGTGAAAGGAATGATCATTTTAGGAGTTGGCAGTAATAAGCGGCTTGAGAGATTAATGCAAATTATAAAGAAAACGCGGGGAAGTAAAAAGCTTAATCAGTGTTCGATTATTATGATGGGTAGTACCCTTCAGAACTATGCAAAACAAAATGTGCAGATGGTATCGTTGCTTCGTAATGTAAAGGCGATTTTTACGGAAAGCCGATTAATAAACGCAGATTTCCAGGCTTTGGGAATTAAAAATACACATTATTTTCCAAATTGTCGAGTGTTGTCTCACACGGATTATAGTGGAAAAACTATAGATGTATCTGGTGTATTGAAACTGGTTTTCTTCTCGAGGATATGCAAGGAAAAAGGGGCGCATTATTTGTTTGAGGTGGTTGATAAGCTGAATGAAGCAGGGATTTCCGTGCAGTTAGATTATTATGGCGTGATAGCGTCCGAATATAAGAATGAATTTGAGAGTGACTTGAAACGAACAAAAAATATTTCTTATCGAGGGATTTTTGATTCGAGTAAGGAAGATGTATACCAAAAGCTAAATGAATATGATCTGCTTCTTTTTCCAACAACCTGGATTGGCGAAGGGATTCCGGGCATTTTGGTGGAAAGTAAGATTGCGGGAATACCTGCGATCGTATCAGAACACAATTATAATAGTGAAGTGGTTCATGCAGATAAAGAAGGAATTGTTGTTTCCAAAGCAGATATTGTTCAAAGCTTTACTGAGGCCATTATAAAGATACACAGAATGCCGGAAATGTATGAAAAACTGGCGAGAGGAGCATGGGAATCCAGGAGCCGGTATGATATTAAGGAATATAGGACGGAACTTAGGTCTGGTTTGCGGATGTAAAGGCAAAAGATTATTATTGAGTAAATGACTTTTGTATAAACGGAGGATAAAGTATGATTCCTAAAAAAATCCATTATTGCTGGTTTGGAAAAAATCCAAAGCCAGATATTGTTACAAAGTGTTTAAAATCGTGGAAAAAATATATGCCGGAATACGAGATAATTGAATGGAATGAAGATAATTATGATATAAATAAATGTGCTTATATCAAAGAGGCGTACAAAGCAGGAAAATGGGCATTTGTATCAGATTATGTTAGATTTGATGTACTGAACAGTATGGGAGGAATATATTTTGATACAGATGTAGAACTGTTACGGCGAATTCCTGAAGATGTGCTAAACAATACTGCTTTTACAGGAATGGAAAGCGCGGGGAAGGTATCTCCGGGTTTGGTATTTGCATCGATACCACATCATCCATTTTTGGAAGAAATATTGAAGGTTTATGAACAGTCTGAATTTGTTCAGTCAGGAAAAAGAAAGTATAAGACAGTAAATGAGGTTACAACAGAAATTCTTGAAAAAAAAGGTTTTATACAAAATCAAAAGTATCAAAAAATATATGATATTGCAATATATCCATCAGATTTCTTTTGCGGATATAATCAAGATTTACAAGAATTTGATATAAAACCATCGACTATTTCAGTACATCATTATGCAGGAACATGGAAAAAAAAGACAATCAAAGATATAATTCAAAAACAGATAAAAAAAATATTTGGGAAAAAAATATATATGCAGTTATTGAAAATTAAAAGGAAAATTTTTGGTATCCATGAGGGGTAACCTTTAATATTTGATTAGTGTTGAGGAGAATAGCTATGAAAAAAATAATTAAAAAAATCCTATTGAGAATTCGTGGAGAAATTCCATTAGAAAAATTGAAATCCCGTGGTATGAAGGTAGGAACTGATTTTTGGTATGGAGATAATTGTACATTTGATGTTTCGCATTGTTGGTTAATAAGTATAGGTAATAATGTTACTTTTTCTTCAAGGGTACATTTATTAGCTCATGATGCATCTTTAAAAAAGATGACTGGATATGCGAAAATTGGTTTAATTAATATTGGGATTACGGGAAGCAAAAGCGGAGGACTGGTCGGTGATTATCAGGCAGCAGGAATGATGATGTCAATTTCCTGTATTTTATTCATGATAGATTATTTCAATGATAAGGACGAAAAGAAAAATCTTGTAGGGATATTGTTATCTGTGAGTGGGTTATTTATAAGCGGAAAACGAATGTTTTCATTGATAGCAATCTTTGCATTTGTGTTGATTTATTTATTGTCGGAACGAGAGAATCGCAAAGTGCGGTTTTGGGGAGCTTTGATATTGCTGATTATTGGAGCAGCAATTCTGTATGCAGCGATGCCAAGCGCCCGGGAATTGTTTTTACGAATTACAGAGTTATCAGGAAATGAAACTAACATGACAAGCGGAAGGAATGTGTTATGGGAAAAAGCAATAGAAATTTTTAATGAACATAAATTATATGGAATAGGTTTTGGAGGGTTTCAAACATATTATGAGAATCATTATAATATTCCGGGAATTCAAGCATTTTTGACACATAACATATATTATGGCTTATTATCAGAAACCGGTATTATTGGGTTTGGAATCTATGTGTCGCTCATTGTATATATGTTATGCAAATCATTTCGGTTACGGAAAAAAGTGCAATCTATAAATAAATATAATGTAACATACATATATACTTATTCAATTTTAATGCAGCTTTGGTTTATATTATACGGATTTACCGGAAATGGAATTTATGATGCAAATGAAACGTTTTTTTATTTTTCAGCAGTGGCCATGATGTTATCAATTAATCAATATTGCTCAAAATATAAATGATTTGTGATGCAAATGAAAATGTATTATGTACTTGAGTGGCAAATTGACATTGATTTGATAAAGTGTCATTACGATTGGAAAATTTGAGGAAAATCAGATGATAAAGATGGACAAGATAAGATGTGTCGGGTGTTCTGCATGTGTAGCTATATGCCCAACAAAGGCGTTACAATGGCAAACAGATGAAAAGGGTTTTTATTATCCTGCTGTGCAAAAATCGCTTTGTGTAAATTGTAATTTATGTGAGAAAGTATGTATGCTTTCTTCAACAAATAGATTTTCGGAAGGTAGGCTGGAATGCCCACAATATTATATCGCTATATTAAAAAATGAAGAAGAATTGCAGTATTGTCAGTCGGGTGGTGTTGGATATGGATTAGGAAAAGCTATACTGAATGATAGTGGGGTAGTTTATGGGTGTGTTTATGAAAAATGTGTAGCAACGCATGTCAGAATCACTTCAAAAGAGGGATTAAAAAAGGCATGTGGTTCAAAATATGTACAAAGTAGAATTGGAGATACATATGAGAATGTGTATAAGGATTTACTAGGTGGAAAGCGTGTGCTTTTTACAGGAACATCATGTTATGTTGAAGGCTTATATCTTTTTTTGGCGAAAAAAAAGTGTTCAATTGAAAATCTATATACAGCCGATATGATATGTCACGGAGTTCCAAGTCCGCTTATATTACGGGACTTTTTAGACTATAAAGAGGAAAAATATGGAAGTGCGGTCTTATCAATAAATATGAGAAATCGTAAGTATGCACCTGCAGTATGTGCTACAATTCAATATGCTGATGGACAAATGCGGAAAGATGAATTGTGGTCAGAGTTATTTTATTCAAGACTGGCACTGAGAGATTCGTGTGAGAATTGTATGTTTACAACTAGGGATAAACCAGCAGATATAACAATGTCAGATATCACAGGGATTGCAGATAAGTATAAAAGACAAATTAATACAGGAAATCCGGTTAGTATGGTGATAGTACATTCTAAGAAAGGGAAAAGCCTGATTGAAAGAGCAGAATTAAAATTAACTGCTATAAACGAGAATGAATTTGATCAACCACAGTTGAATTACCCAACGAAGCGGAATGTGCAAAAAGAAGCTTTTTGGAAACAATATAGAAAAAAAGGATTTAAATACGTTTTAAACAAGTATACTAGTGCAGGAGGTATCAAAGCCAAGATAAGAAGAAAAGTGCTTATGAAACTGAAACGTTGGTAAGTGAGTGAAAGAAGGGATACAATATGAAAGAAGGACGAACTTATAAGGTGCTAAGGAATGTTGGTTCGGGTTTAGGGTTTCGATTAATTTCGATTTTATTACCGTTTATTCTACGAACAGTAATGATACGTTATATGGGAATACAATATGCTGGACTGAATACATTGTTTCATTCCATTTTGCAGGTACTGAATATGGCAGAGTTAGGTTTTGGCAGCGCCTTGACGTTTAGTATGTATAAACCATTGGTAGAAAAAGATGAAGAGAAAATTTGCCAACTTTTGAACCTTTATAAGGTAATATATAATAGGTTGGGAGGCGTGATATTATTTTTGGGAATTTTGATGACGCCGTTTCTTCCGTATTTAATAAAAGGGAGTTATCCCTCAGACATAAATATATATATATTATTCTGGATTTACATAATAGACACAGTGGCAAGTTATTTTTTATTTGCTTATATGCAGTCATTATTAAATGCCGATCAAAGAAGTGACATCGTAAATTTGATTAGAATGGGAACATATACAATTTCCTATATATTACAAATTATTATGATAATGGTATTTAAGAATTATTATGCATACTTGATTTTCACACCAATATGTACAATAGTGAATAATATTTTAACTGCTGTTTGTGCAAAGCGAATGTATCCGAATTACCAGTGTAAAGGAGAAATTTCAGATAGAGAGAAAAATGTAATATTTAATAAAGTAAAGGCGTTGGCAGGGCACAAAGTGGGCAATGTTTTAGTTGCATCTTTAGACAGCGTTGTTGTTTCTGCGTTTCTTGGTTTAACAACTGTTGGTATTTATGGAAACTATTATTATATTATTACGGCACTAGGAGGAATAATTGATGTTATACATAATGCGTTAATTGCAAGTGTCGGAAATGCAATAGCTACGGAGTCAAAGGAGAAAATATACGATATATTTAATAAACTTAATTTCTTGATGGCATGGGGAATCACTGTTTTTACTCTGCCTTATAGGATATGGTGTGGGGATGCCATGGATTGCTGCCTGCGGAATGCTTGCGATGGGGTATGGCGACGGGCTTGCAGCGCTTATTGGAAAAAGATTTGGAAGGTTTTATTTCCCTGGGGTTCATTCTAAGAAGAGCCTGGAAGGATTTCTTATAGTGATGCTTTTTTCGGGAGTTTCGGTGTGGGGCGTCTGCACGTTTTATGCAGCAGATGGGCGGCAACATTGGCAAATCCAAAGCTAAGGTCTATACGGTGGAGAAAAGCACAGGAGTGACTTTCCGGGATGTGGCCGGACAGGACGAGGCTAAGGAGAGTCTGGAGGAAATGGTGGACTATCTGAAAAATCCGGAGAAATATCGTGCCATTGGTGCACAGCAGCCCAAAGGCGCATTGCTGGTAGGTCCTCCGGGAACAGGTAAAACGCTTTTGGCAAAGGCAGTTGCAGGAGAAGCTGGTGTACCTTTCTACCATCTGACCGGTTCGGAATTTGTAGAAATGTTTGTAGGTGTGGGAGCCAGCCGTGTTCGAGACCTGTTTCAGACAGCAAAAAAGAATACGCCATGTATCATCTTTATTGACGAGATTGATGCAATCGGAAAAAAGAGAGACAATCAATTAGGCAGTAATGATGAACGGGAACAAACGCTGAATCAACTCCTTGCAGAAATGGACGGATTTGAGACAAATGGTGGCATTATCGTTTTAGCGGCTACCAACCGTCCGGAGATATTGGATCAGGCACTCTTGCGTCCGGGACGTTTTGACAGGCGGATTATTGTAGAGAAACCCGATCTTCCGGGTCGGGAAAGCATTTTGCGTGTTCATGGTAAAAAGGTTTCTCTGTCCTCCGATGTGGATTTTCATGCGATTGCCTTAGCGACCAGCGGAGCCAGTGGTGCCGACCTTGCGAATATCGTCAATGAAGCAGCACTGCGCGCTGTCCGTATAGGACGGAATGTAGTTGTTCAGGAAGATCTGATGGAATCGGTGGAAACGGTGATTGCTGGTAAGGAGAAAAAGGATCGCGTATTAAATTCGAAGGAACGTCAGATGGTAGCGTACCATGAAGTGGGCCATGCTTTGGTATCTGCCTTGCAGAAAAATGCTCAGCCGGTACAGAAAATCACAATCATTCCACGGACATTAGGAGCTTTGGGTTACACAATGAACGCACCGGAGGAAGAACGGTATTTATTAACTGCGGACGAACTATATGCCCAGATTACAACTTTGCTCGGTGGTAGGGCAGCAGAAATTGTACAGTTTGGAGTAACAACGACAGGAGCCTCCAATGATATTGAGAGGGCCACAGAGCAGGCAAGAAAGATGGTTACACAGTATGGTATGAGCGAACGATTCGGTTCAATGGGGTTACAAAGTACGCAAAATCAATATCTGGATGGACGAAATATTGCTACATGTTCAGAACAGACAGGAGCCGAAGCTGATGAGGAAGTACGCAAGATTTTGGAACGCTGTCAGAATATGGCTGTTAAAATTCTGAAGGAAAATTTAGATGCTTTAGAGCGGATTGCCCAAAGGCTTTTAGAGAAAGAAAGCATTAGCGGCGAAGAATTTATGGCATTGCTTTGAATTGGTTTGAACAAAAGGTCAATCTGCCTTGTGTGGATTGGCCTTTTTTCTTTGGTGCGCCTGGCGGCGCACGTTTCTAACGGGTGCAAGTCCCGAATCCACCCGGTAGCGGGAAGGATATAGCCGAAGGCAGGGGTGTCCATCGTGAGGTGTGTTGTTCAGCAAATTAAAAGCTGCCCTACAAATCATTTTAAAAATCCGTTTATATCACTATTGAAAACTTTCCTGCACTATATATGGAGGAAATATATAGTGATGCACATTATTTTTCCCCATTCAAAGGGGCTGTTGCAAAATAGATGAGTAATTATCTATTATCGATTTGGATAATGAAATTGAAGCCTGGAAAAGGCATTGTTTCATAGATGAGAGACATCTACGAAATAATACCGCTGTTTTTTGTCATGGTAATACAAGAGAAAATGATAATTGAGTATCTGGTTACTCCTATTATTTGTGTCAAAGTATGCTGTTTGAGTTAGCATGATATTATGAATAAGCAGAGGAGAGATTGATTATGGAAAATCGTATCAGACAGCTCCGTGAAAAACGGGGGTTAACACAGGAAACTTTGGCGACAGAATTAGAAATAACACAGCAGCAGCTTAGTAAATATGAAATGAACATTGCATCTATCAAAGTGGAATCTCTTAAAAAGGTGGCAGCTTATTTTAATGTGACAACGGATTATCTGCTTGGAACATCAGATGTCAAAAGAGATGTAGTAGGTGCAGTAGAAATGGGCAAAACGTTGGAAGAATATTACGATCTGGTTGAATTATATAGAGGATTGGAGCGATGCGACCAGGAAATAGTTCTGGCGATCATTGCTATTATTAAGAACGCAAACGGCCGGAAAGAGTGAAAAGAGTTTTGGTGTGTTCAAATGATGTTTGCCGGGGAAATAGAAATGTTATAAATTGTAAAGGAGAATCAGGGATATTTTCCATACTTTATTGACAAGACGGATTTGTTTGTATGATAATTTATGAAAAGGGAATATGGTAAGGGGGCAACTTCGGAAGTAATTACTTGATGATGAACCTGTCATAAGTAGAGAATGTGGAGGAATACATATGGGCCTGGCATCAATCATTATATCAGCAGCAACAAAAGAGATTGCCGGATTTACGGTAATGGGATATCTGACGGAGAAAGCTGCCGATATCGGTACCGGCAAAATCTGGACAGAATTGAAAAAGAGAATAGGCGATAAGCCTGATTCGTTTGAATGCAGGTTATATGGAGCAATCGAGAAAAGTGTTGGGGAATATCTTTGCAAAGGGACTAGTGAAGATGTATCCGCTGCAATTTGCGAATGTATTTTTGATGCGTGGTGCCGGGAAGGGTATTTAACACCTGAGCGGATTGCAAACATACTGCGTCGCTATTCTGCATATGCAAAGCAGAATGATATCCTGGCGTGGTATCGCACTTTTCAGGACCAAATCATAAAAGATGACATCTTGTGTCCTATGTTTATGATGAATAACATACAGCTAAGTGGCGAACTACAAAGGGAACAGGATAAAAAAATAGACCAGGTATTGGCATTGCTGCAGGTTGTTATGAAAGAAAATAGAGAAGAGCAGCAGGAAAAACCGGAATATATATCTGATCCGCCTACGGATATTGATTCATTCTATGTGGACAGAACGATAGATCTGCCCTGCAGGATCCTGGTAACGAGCAGAACCGAAAAGATAGGCGGGCTTTATAGATGTTCCGTAGACCATTTGCCGGAGGAAGACTGCCGGAATATCTTTTATCATTATTATGTGGGAGATCACGATAATCATTACTTAGATAAGATCCTGGGATTAATAGAATATCATACGGTAATGCTTGAGCTTCTGGCAAAGACAGCTAATATGGAAGAAAAAACTCTGCAGGAGTTTTACGAGTTGCTTGTTCAAAAAGGATTCCGTATGAGCAATGAAGAAGTCGGTTCGCATCATCCATTATTGCAATCAGAAAAGAGGGTAACAGAACAATTAAAAATCTTATTTACGATTTCAAAGTGTCGTATCCAAGATAAGGATTTGCTGTGCCAGCTTTCCGTGATACCGGCAATCCCATTCCAATATAAAGCTGTGAGAAATTGGATTGAGATTCAACATAAGTCACAGTTGGAATATCTGGTAAAGACTGGTTGGCTTAAAAGCGACGGAAAGCTTGTTTCAACATATATCATGCATTCTGTTATCGCTTCTGCCATACGGTTTCAGAATGAGGAGCATTTATATGAAAAATGCAGATATGTGATCCATTCCATTACAAAAGAAATGGATTGTGGAGAGCAGGAACATGGTGCAGAAAAGTCTTATTTGATTCCGTTTTCATGGTCCATTTCGGATGTGCTATGGAACCATTTGTGCAATGAACAGGATGCAGAGTTCCTGACAAATCTTGCATATATTTATTATGATATAGGAAACTATGATAATGCGTATCAGTTTTTTCAAAGGGCATTAGAAATAGATGAACGAGTGTCCGGGCCGAATTCCATTACCGTTTCTTCAGATTACTACAATCTTGCAGACGTAAGCTATAATATGTATAAATTTTCAAAATCTCTTTCGTATTTGAGGAAAGCTCTGGCAATCCGTAAAAAATATTATTCGTCCGACGATATTGAAGTTGTTGTGCTTATAAAGTTATTGGCAGGAATATATGTCAAACTGAACCGATCGGATCGCGCTGAAGCACTATATTTCTGGGCAGCAGACAAATTTGAACGGAATCCGGAAACCGATATTCTACAGTTGAGTACACATTACTCCGATATGGCTTCTTTTTTTAGGGAGCGTGGATATCCGGGAGATTACGACAAGGCAAGATCCTATTATCAGAAAGCGGAACGGGGGATGAAGCAGATTTATGGGGACAAGCCTCATCCGGAAATGGCTGCCTTTTATGATGGGTATGCGTTGCTTTATGATAATATGGGAAAATATTCAGGAGCGCTTTCCCTATTTCAAAAAGCTTTAGAAATAAAACAAAAAACATTAAAGAGAGAGCATCCAGACATTGTTCAATCCTATGGAAGTATTGGATTGATCTATTATGAACTTACAGAATATGATAAAGCACTGGATTGTTTAAATGAGGCTTTAGAAATTGCGGATAAAATCTGGCCAGGTCCGTCTTCATTTAAAGCAGATATTTATAATAATCTGGGGCTTGTATACCGGAGTAAAGGAGACTATCCGAAAGCAGAAGATTTGTATGGACGTGCGCTGTGTATAAGAGAAGAGATTTACACACCAGATCACCCGATGGTCCTGGCGACAAAAAATAATATTGCGCAGGTCTATGCCAGTGAAGAAAAGTATAGCGAAGCTATTTCACTGTTTGAAACAGTTATCCGGGAGTACCGTGGAAATTCTACAGAGGATTCGGCATTTCTGGCAACTGTATATGATAACCTGTCAACTGCATACCGGGAAATGGAAAGATACGAAGATGCCATTGGCATATGCACAGAAGGCTTGAATATACGCAAAAATATTTATGGGGAGAGGAGTTTGGATTACGCAATCAGTTTGAATAATCTTGCCCTGATCTATTATGAAATGGGAGCGCTTAATGATGCGGCGGATCTATTTAGTGAGGCGCTGGCAATTAAAAAAGAGACCCTTCCAGAAATACACGGGCAGATCAGTATCGGTTATTTTAATCTGGGCCTTGTGTATGATAAACTCCATAGGGATAATGAAGCACTGGAAAACTACCGGGATTCCATGGAAATAGATAATGAACTGGGAGCATATGAAGATGTTCTGCTGACAGCCGAATATGTTGCCGAGATATATGAAAGGAATGATATGCCGGAAGAAGCAGAAGCATATCGTACACTTTGCAGCGAAGATGATGAGCATTAAAGAGGACAGATAGGAAAGGGTAAGTGATATGGAGCCAATAGCTTTGGCAGGAACATTTATGAAAAAAACGGGTGGCGGCCGTAAACCATCCAAACCGGACTATGATCCGAGTATGGCTCTTCAGAAGCAGATGGACACTGCTGCAGCTCGCTACGGCGCTGATGACCATCCGTCTCTGCAAATGATAGCGAAGGAACTCGATCTTAACCCCAACAAAGTACGCAAGCTTTTAATCACCGCGGGTGTGTACGAGTCTGCTGTAGCTGATAAGGTGCAGGAGGTGTTCTTGCTTCACCAGGCCTCTGGTCTGTCACACACAGATGCGATTGCCGCAACTATGAAGGAGCTGAATCTCTCCAAAGCCTCGGTTACTTCGTATCTGCCCTATGAAAAAGGCGTGTACTTCCCGCAGAAGACGGATCGTGCGAATCTGAGTGTTGGAGCTGAACGAGTGCGCCGGATGAGGAAACGGAAACGTGTTCTTGAAAACTTGCTGGCTGAGCTGAGTGAAGAAGCTCTATGGGAGGCGGTGATTGAATTCCAGGGCTATAAGTTCAGAACATATTCCGGGCTTCCCTTTTCCTACAAGTTGAAGAAGGGGAGAAGCGGAGCGTATACGAAGGAGCTGTTCATCGACAGACGTGAAAGCAGTAAAAGTCTGACGTGGAGTTCCGTTTTACTGGCGTTTGGCAGGATACATGAAGTTGGTGCTGTTGTGAACCGTCCCAAGGCTCTCGGCGATATCCGGGGTGTGACCTACATTTACGGAATGTTCTATCGGTTTGGATTGATCGATGTGCCAGAGAATGTGAAAGAGAAGATTAGTTGAACATGCTTTTATGAACATATATTAAAAGTGACTGAAAATTCAGATAATTTATCCACAAACCATCTTGTAACAGGGGAAGTTTTATGGTACGATAAACACAATAGGGGTATTATACGCTGTTGGAAGGTGGGCGAGGCTGGGCAGAACTGACAGCTTCAGGATGAGGAGATCAGGCAAGTCAGAACTGCCTGGACAGAGTCAGACTGGACGGGAAAGGAGTGTGGATGGAATGGGCATTTATTTAAATAGCCGGAGTGCATATAGTTTATTCCGCAGAGAATACGCATCAACTTATTTTGTGGATAAGACGGATATACTTGCTGAACTTGTGCCTCTGGTGGAACTGGAAGGGAATGAAATGGAAGAAGCTGGTCCTAATCAGGGAAAGGGACCAAAATATGTAGCGATCACCAGACCGCGCCGGTTTGGTAAGACGGTTATGGCTAACATGATCGCTTCTTATTTCGGAAAAGGCGCAGACAGCAGCAGGCTTTTTCGAAATTTGAAAGTTTCAAAGTATGACTGGTATGAAGGACATCTGAATAAACACAATGTCATCCATATTATGTTTAATGAGATGCCAAAAGAAGATAATTCCTATAGTCAGTATATTAATCGTATACAGGAGCTGCTTTTAGACGATTTGACAATGGCATATCCAAATGTGAAAATCAGGGAAACAGATGCCATATGGGATGCTTTGATGAAGGTGCATGAATATTGTGATGGGGAGAAGTTTATTTTTGTGCTGGATGAATGGGATTATATTTACCATCAGGATTTTGCCGCAGATAAAGACAAGGCCAGATTCACGAAATTTTTAAGCAACCTTTTAAAGGATAAAGCCTATGTGGAGATGGCATATATGACGGGTATCTTGCCGATTGCAAAATATTCCAGCGGTTCGGAATTGAATATGTTTTTTGAATACTCTATGGCCACCAGAGTAAAATACAGTGAATATTTCGGTTTTACCGATGAGGAAGTGGATGCTCTGTATCAGAGGTATCTGGAGACAGAGCCAGATCCGGCTGTGACCCGTGAGGGATTGGAACTGTGGTATGACGGATATCAGACGGCAGGCGGGCAAAAGTTGTATAACCCCAGGTCTGTAGTCGGTGCGCTTAGTGACAACCAGTTGGGAAGCTACTGGACGAGCTCGGGCCCTTATGATGAGATATTCTATTATATAGGTGCCAATACGGATGCTGTCAAGGATGATATTGCCGCTATGGTAGCGGATAATCCGGTTCCGGCAAGAGTACAGGAATATGCCGCAACATCGATGGAGCTGGAAACAAAAGATGAGATATTCTCAGCGATGGTAGTGTATGGTTTTCTGAATTATAAGGACGGGTACGTTTCCATCCCGAACAAAGAGTTGATGGATAAGTTTGCGGAGGTGGTACAGCGGGAGCCTTCTTTGGGAAATGTATATAAGCTGACAAAAGAATCGGGGCGGATGCTCGCAGCGACGAAAGCCGGCGATACAAAAACCATGACGGAGCTGATGGAGTACGCGCATAATACGCACAGCCCGCTGCAGACATACAGCAATGAGGCGGAGCTGGCGTCTATTATCCGGTGGGTATATCTGAAAGCACTGGATTCCTATCGTATTGAACGCGAGGACAAAGCGGGTCTTGGCTATGTTGACTTTATCTTTTATCCGTTCGTAAAAAACGAGGATTGTATTATTATTGAGTTAAAAGTGAACCACACAGCGGACGAAGCGATCCGGCAAATCAAGGACCGTCAGTATGCGCTCCGGTTTGAAGGGCGCTGTGCGCCAGTGGCGCACGTTTTAGCGCCGACCGAAGCGAAGCGTAGAAAGTTCGGGGAGAATCCGGAATACACGGGACGTATCCTTGCGGTGGGGATTGCCTATAACAAGGATGATGAGGATAAACGACATGAGTGCAAGGTGGAGGTTCTGCGGGAGAGGCTAAAGTAAGGGAAGGATGCTGAAGAATGATAAAGTACAAAGCTTCTGAACGTAAAGTTGATTTATATGATATCGGAGATGGATTGACGTTAATGAACATCATTCTGAAAAATCAGGATGGGCAGATGAGGTCAATAGATACCTATATCGGAGCAGACAGAAATGGCTTTTCATGTGTAGGTCATACAGAGGGACTGGATGAACCTGGAGTTATTTTCAGCTATCCGGGATATGTCAGGATGATTGAAGCAAATCTATCGTATTACCTGAATGCTTTTTTCAATAACATCAAGTAAGAAAGGGTAGCCTGGCTGAAATGTCAGGTTATTTATTCCCGAGAGCAACGAGCCAGACAGATGTAGAAGAGGCTGGTGCGCTGTTGATTATTGGTTAGCATGATTTGCCTTGTAGAAGGCTGAAGGAAGTAAAGGGGGAAGGACAGAAACAGAACCTATGCTGCAGATTTTTAATTACAATGCCGGAAGGGGCGACTGTATGCGCCTGCGATATGTCGGCGCATCTGGAAATTTTCGCAATATTATAATAGATACGGGCGTTATGCGCTTTGGAAACAGGCTTGCCGGTATCTGCGCAGAGATGTCTGCTGCCGGAGAGTGTGTTGATGCGCTTATACTGACGCATGTGGATGACGACCATATTGGAGGACTGCTCAGTAATCTGCGCAGGAATGAAAACTTGCCGGTTACAGAAGTGTGGATGAATCACGGGGATGTGATTTCCGGCCAGACAGAATTATCTGTCCGGCAAAACGATGAAGTATATACGAGACTGATAAAATGCGGTATACCTGTAAAACCGGCTGTGGCAGGCAATACTTTTGAAACAGATGGTGCGGTGTTTCGGATTTTGTGGCCGGTGGAATCTGCGCTGCACAGAGAGAAGAATGTGCAGGATTCTGTACCGCTTGGCAGGACATCAGATTATGGATATAGCTTCCGGGAGCTGATGGCTCTCCCGATAAAATACAGCGATACAAGTGTAAACAATCATGCCAGTATTGTATTTGAATTTATTTACCGTGACTGCAGGATGCTATTTACGGGAGATGCATGGTCAGCGGATGTGCTGGCAAACATCAAAGATGGAAACTATGACCTGGTTAAACTGCCGCATCATGGCTCGGTAAAAAATATTTCCGAGGAGTGGAGCGGCAGAGTCAATTGCAGAAATTACATAATCTGCACGGAAGGTCTCCGGCATCCGGACAAGCAGACGATTGCAAAACTGCTCAAATGGTATGGGAATATAAATATCTATGGATCTGTGAACTGGTGGAGCAGATTTTTAACAGAGGAAGATCAAAAATATAAGGTACATTTTGTGGAGGGGGAAGAGATTTTATGGGAGACACCGGTATGAGGCTGCTGGAAGATCTGGAATGGAGGACGCAGGAGTATTCTGCACTTATTACGGATGCAAGGAGAACTTCATGCGGCAGCGGTGTTTTATACTATTCCGGAAATGGCTCTATGTTCTTCGTGTTTACCTGCGCACATGTGCTGGAAGCGCTGACAGACCCGATTGAGGTTCACTTTTTGCTCCCGATAGACAGACAAAAGGAAGACTATCGGGAGTGTTGTATTTTTGCGGGGCGTGAACAGGTTGTATATTCTCCGATTGATGAAATAACAGAAACAGGAAATATTAAAAAGCATTCTGTTGATGCGGCTGTCATCTATCTAAAGAAAGATGACGCATTGCCGTTGGAAGCAACGCCTTATCTGATCGCAGAGGCAAGAAAAGGCGATAAGGTTTTTTCACAGGGTTTTCCAGGTGGGATAAAGCAGGGAATTCCACTGCTGGAAATAATGGATACGACACGTGGAACCGTTCTTCATAGTCTGTCGGATAGAAGAGAATTTACCTTCAGAGCGGAAGATGGATATCTTGATCAGGGCAACAGAGTTTATGAGCTGGAAGGCTTTTTCGGAGCGCCTGTCTGGCATGGAGAAGAGGAGAATTTCAGCGTTTTGGGACTGCTATCGTCTGGCGAGGGAGAAACGGTGTATCGCGGCAGGGTGTCGTCAGTAAAAATGGGGATAATAAGAAGTATTATGAAAAACCATTTTAATATACTGCTTGAAACCCGGATTATCGGGATTCCGGAAGAGGACGTTGCATGTGGGAAAACGCAGCTTCTATATGATGGGACAACCCGGCTTCCGCAAAAACAGAGTATGTACGACGACTGGCTTGGCATGCAGACGGAAAAAGTGCGTGCTTACATAGATGATATAAAATTCCAGAAGGCGATAGCTTTTGCAAAGGAAACGATGCTGGACGAGCGGTTCGACCAGTGCAGCGCGCATATGATAAAACATCACATGCAGCATATGCTTTACTGCTTTGAAGCATGTTATCTGGATGATGAATATCATATTCTTGAAGAAGAGATGAGGCAACGGGGACTTTTAAAGGGGCATGATCCGCTGCGGTGGCTGACTTACAATTTTGGAAAAAAGAATTATAAAGAAACGATGGAATATGCCAAAAAAATTTTGGGAGATGGCACAGACAGCGAGAATGTACGTATACTGGCGGAAGTGTTTTATGATCTCGGAAGAGCGTATGAAGAAAATGCCGCGGCGGAAGATACGCTGGGGCATATGGTCGATGAGCACGAGAATCTGAAACTGGAGATTACCGAGCCGGATGAAGAAGCATTAATTTATCAGATGATAGGATTTGTATATGGGGAGCGCTATAAACAATACACCAGGTCTGTTCGCTGCCTGAACCGTGCTTATCGGATCGGGAGCGATTATGCAGTGCTGGAAAGTCTGGCGTGCGCATACTATTTTCTGGCAATCCAGGAGGCGACAAGGGAGGATGGTACGGTAGATACGGAGCGTATAAACCGTGCTGCCTTATATAAGGCACGGGAGTGTTTTCTGATTATTTTGGAAAAAGCGGATGAATTATATTTATCAGCGATATTGAAGAGGGAAGGATGCGTGTTATTTAACACGTTCTTTTTCCTGCAGGATACATATCGGATAATAACGATTTATCCGCTCCTGAAAAAATATGGACCGTTATTTGGAGAAATCGATCAGCGCGACCTTGAGCTGAAGTATGCAAGAACTTTATGCCAGGGTGGAAAAATAGACTTATCTGTTTTTTCTGCCTTGTCGGAAGCGGATAAAGTGCTTATTGACAGCCTGGGTGCGATGAATGAAATGATGCGGACATTTGAGTTTAAAAATCCGGCAATGCTTAAAAGAACGCAATGTCTGGAGAGGGATATGCAGCGCCTGATTGCTGCTGTCGAGAATAATATAGAGAAAATCGACCAGAGAGAGCGGATGGCTGTTGTGGCGATGCTGATGAATCTATATGGATGGGGAAGACGTATCTTTGGCTGGAACGTGACGGCTGACATGGAAAGACATCTGGTATTTATCAGAGCGGAAGGGAATGAGAAAGCGATAACTGCTTTTGAAAACTTTCTGTTTGAAAATAGTCATACGGTTGAAGAAGCAGAAGCAAAAGTGGTGGAAAGCTGGAAAAATAATCCATCTCTGGAATTATGGCTGGAAATTCTTCAATTCTATAAAAGAAACTGGATGCTGGAGAAAGCGGATGCCATGTTTCGGGATCTGTTTGAAAACCATGCGGAATATGTGAAGGATGAACCGGAATATGCCTACAGAGCATATATTGATTATATCATTCAGTATCGGCGTGATATAAAGGAAGCACTGAGATTTTTTTCTGTACATAAAAATGAGATGCAGGATAAAAATATCAGGATCTTCTGGGAGCATGAATTAATGCTGTATACGAATTCCTTTAATCATCCGGAGCGTTTTGAGGAGGAACGGATATCCTTCGTTGAGGAGGGGTTACTTCTGCCTCAGGAGTATCATCGTGTGGCGCTGATTGCATATATGTGCAACCTGAATGCGAAAAAAGCATGGGAGCATTTTAATGCAGATAATGCATTTTTCGGCATTCTTGCACAGTCTAAGGGCAGTACGTATCTGACGAGAGAAGGAGCCATGTTTTTGATCTGGCAGCGAAAATACCCTCCGCACAGAGAGACGACCTGGAATGGAATGCTGGAAACAAGGGTTAATAGTGTAAAGGATACTTACAGGAGAGAAAACTGGCATGTGCGGGTGCAGGCAATAAAAAAGAAACTTGATTTTGATGTCAACAGATGCATTGCGATAGATGCGTGGGGTTTATATATGATTGCGATAGAGGACAAGCTGGATACGTTAGAGCAATTTGATAATGTTTATATTACGCACAGCTCTGTCTCAAGAATGCTGGAGGAAATGTGCCATTATGAAAACCGATATCTGGAGAGTATCATTGCCTATCTGGAAATACTCTCCAATGTAAAACTGCAGTCACCGGATTTTGAACATCAGTTATTGGTAAGAGAAAGGGCGGAATATTATGAACAGTGCAGCACGGTAGCGCTGGCACTGGAGCTGGGATGTCCTGCGGTGGTTGGAGAACCGATGCTTGATAATGACATGATAGTTAATTTTAAAAATATGATCATTAGACCATGTGATTATGATTTGTTAAAATAGAAAAGAGTCTGCGTTTCAAAAGGCAGGCGCTATCTGTTTCCAAAGCTGGGATATGCTGCATATGCTGATAGGGTAACCTAAGTATTTGGAGGTAAACTATGGCAGGCATTGCAGATGTCAGCGCGCTGATCCGGTCGCGTGAGGGGAGAAATTCCTACACGCAGAGCTATCTGCGCGAGAATGTTTTTGATGGATATTCGGACTGCTCGTCTCTGGTGTGGAAATGCTATGAGCGTGGTCTCGGCATCTTCGTCGGCACGTGGACCGGCGAGCAGATCGACAAAGGAACACTGGTATTGAAAAATACAGACGCCAGCAGGAAGAGCCTTTCGAAAAAGGATCTTGTAAAGATGCAGGAGGGGGATCTTGTGTTCTGGGGGCCGTCCCGCTACGATTCCCGTCATGTGGAGTATTATATGGGAAACGGCGAGCTTTCGGGACATGGGGCTGGCATTGGCCCCGTGCGAAAAAAGGCGACCGAGTACCGCCACACCTACCAGCTTCTGGAGGTGCGCCGTTATGTAAAGAGCGGCGGTCAGACGTCTGGCGGCAGCGATCCGGCGGACAGAAAAGAGCTGTTCCGCGGCAGATGTGTGGCGGACGATGTAAACGTGCGCGTCTGGGCGGGGACGGACTATGAAAACATTAAGAGTTATCCGAAGCTCTATGCGGGCGATATCGTGGAGGTAATCGACTACACACAGAAGGACAAATACGGCGAGGACTGGTATTATGTGCGCCTTGGCGGAAAATATTACGGCTTTGTGAAAGCGGAATTTATTATGAAGATCTGAATATAATGCATCAAAAAAGCCGGAAATACGCGGATACAGCGTTTTCCGGCTTTTGCAGCAGATAACGGGAATCGAACCCGCCTCCCCAGCTTGGGAAGCTGGTGTTCTACCAATGAACTATATCTGCACAGAGATTCGGTACTCTGACAGTATAGCGCATATTTTTTTTATTTGCAAGAGAAAATTGCAAGTTTTTCAAAACAGAGAAAATTGCAAGTTTTTCAAAACCTCAGTCCCGGTCGTCCCGGTTATAGAACCGTTTGCTTTCTTCCTTTATACGTTCGCGGAGCTTCTGACGTTCCTCGGAAAGACGCGCCTGGATAGCGTCTGTGCGCGCCTGCATGAAGGGGTAAGCGTCCAGGATACGTCTGTGCAGCATCGATTTCTGGGAGAGGATCTGACGGATCTCCCGGCTGATCTGTTCGGTGTTGTCTCCCGTGCTCGCCTCACCGACGCGGCGCACCATAGAGGTGACGATGTGGGAGAGCACATAATCCGTTGCCAGCAATATCAGAAAACAGATGCAGATGGCGTACAGCGCTGTTTTTGGAATACGCGCGAACAGGCGGAAAAGCGCCGGAGCGACCAGCTTTACGATCAGCACGCCGCCGATGCCAAACAGCACGCAGTTTCCGATCCAGATGCGTCCCTCCAGATTCATCGGGCGCGAGCTGTAGTCCCACCAGCGGGCATGGAAAACCTTTTCCATGTACCAGCTCACGAAATATTCCAGTGCGCTGCAGAAAAAGAAGCTGATGAGGAACGCTTCAAGGTAACTGCAGTCGCTGCCCGCCGTGAGATGAACGGCCGCTGTGACGAGTACTGCGCCTGCACCGTAAATCGGGCAGTAAGGTCCGATAAGGAAGCCGCGGTTAATGAAGCGGTGGAACTGTATGTATTTCAGTGTGACCTCCATGATCCAGCCGGCGACCGAAAATACCATGAAAAGTAAAATAAAGTAGCAGAGTAGTTCGATAGACGGAGCGTGTGTCTGTAATTCCATAAAAATCTCCTTTTTGAAAATTGTAAGTCTTTTACAGTTTACCATAGATTTTTCAGAAAAGCTATACTAACGCGATGCATAGAAACGGAAATTTTAGGAATACTTTTTATAGAACAGACAGGAGGTGTTAGGATGGCAAACAGAGGACTCGATTATACAGCGCTTGTAATTTCCGTAATTGGGGCAATCAACTGGGGTCTGATCGGAATTTTCCGGCTGGATCTGGTGAGATGGATTTTTGGGGATATGACCTGGATATCCAGACTGATCTATGTGCTGGTCGGTCTCAGCGGGCTGTATCTTCTGAGCTTTTTCGGAAGAGTCGGCAGCAGCGACGAAGTGCACGCATAGGATTCCGGTCATCGGAGCCTGACGGGACTGGCTTTAGCAGATTCATGTATCGACGAACGCCCCTTTCTGTGTTATGATAAAGAAAAGATTATCATAAACGACGGAAAGGGGTATTTTCAATGGGAAATCCCTCAGAAAATAAATCAGACAGAAAAAACGGGCGTCTGTGCATTGGCATCCTTGCGCATGTGGACGCGGGCAAGACCACCCTGGCGGAGAGCATACTGTACCGGCAGGGAAGCATCCGCACCATGGGCAGGGTAGATCACGGCGACGCTTTTCTTGATACCTATGAGCTGGAGCGGGCGCGCGGCATTACGATTTTTGCAAAGCAGGCGCTGTTTTCGCTGGGCGACAAGGAGGTGACGTTGCTGGACACGCCTGGGCATGTCGATTTTTCAGCGGAGATGGAGCGCA
The DNA here is from genome assembly GCF_047017445.1 of Marvinbryantia sp. NCBI lineage: Bacteria > Bacillati > Bacillota > Clostridia > Lachnospirales > Lachnospiraceae > Marvinbryantia > Marvinbryantia sp. Next base: position 135,280 of record NZ_JBKXTT010000007.1, read on the forward strand.
CCCTGCAGGTGCTGGACTACGCGGTGTTGGTGATCAGCGGTGCGGACGGTGTGCAGGGGCATGTGCAGACGCTGTGGCGCCTTTTAAAGCAGTATCAGATTCCCGCTTTTTTGTTCGTCAACAAAATGGATCAGCCGGGAACCGACCGGGATCATTTGATGGAGGAACTGAAGAGCCGTCTGGATGAGCGATGCGTGGATTTTGGCGAGGCATGGGAGAAGCTGCGGGAAAATCTGGCGGTCTGCGATGAAGCGCTGATGGAGAGCTATCTGGAGGGCAGAGAAATCAATGAGGAGGATATCTGTACACTGATCCGGGAAAGAAACGTGTTTCCCTGCTATTTTGGCTCTGCGCTTCGGGGTGAGGGCGTGGGGGAATTTCTGGAAGGACTTTCTGAATATACCGATTATCCGGTCTATCCGGAGGAATTCGGAGCGAAGGTTTTTAAAATTTCCAGAGACGCTCAGGGAAACCGTCTGACACATATGAAGATAACGGGAGGGGCTCTGAAGGTGAAAATGCCGCTTGTAACCGGAAAGGATGAAGCCGGGGAGATCCTGGAAAAGGTGGATCAGATACGGCTGTATTCCGGCGCAGGCTACCAGACAGTGAGCGAAGCGGCGGCAGGAAGCGTCTGCGCAGTCACCGGACTGAACCATACGCTGCCAGGTGACGGCCTTGGCTGTCAGAAAAACAGCGGCGAGACATTTCTGGAACCGGTGCTTCAGTATAGGGTGCTGCTTCCGGAGGGCTGCGATGTGCACGGCGCGCTTTTAAAAATGCGCCAGTTGGAGGAGGAAGAGCCGACCTTACGTATTCTATGGAACGAGTCCGCGCAGGAAATCCATGTGAAGGTTATGGGCGAAATCCAGACGGAAATCTTAAAAAGCATGATTTTGGAGCGCTTTGGTCTGGACGTTTCGTTCGGCGCCGGAAGCATTGTCTATAAAGAAACGATCTGCGATGCGGTGGAGGGGATCGGTCATTTTGAGCCTCTGCGTCATTATGCGGAGGTGCATCTTTTGCTGGAGCCGCTGAAAGCCGGGAGCGGTATGATCTTTGATACCGCCTGCAGCGAGGATGCGCTGGACCGGAACTGGCAGCGTCTGATCCTCACCAATCTGCAGGAGAAAGCTCATCGGGGCGTTTTGACCGGGGCGGAGATCACGGATATGAAAATTACGCTGTTATCCGGGCGGGCGCACTTAAAGCACACGGAGGGCGGCGATTTCCGGCAGGCAGTCTACCGGGCGGTGCGCCAGGGATTGATGAACGCAGAAAGCATGCTTTTGGAGCCGGTCTATGAGTTTCGGCTGGAGGTGCCCACGGACGCGGTGGGACGTGCCATGGCGGATATCACGCGGATGCATGGGACGTTTGAGGGACCCGAAACGCAGGGAGCTGTGGCGGTGCTGACCGGAAGCGCGCCGGTTGCAGCCATGCAGGATTACCAGAAGGAGGTTGTCGCTTACACGAAAGGCTGCGGACGCCTCTTCTGCAGTCTAAAGGGTTACGAGCCGTGCCATAACCAGGAGGATGTTATCGCTGCTGTCGGGTACGATCCCGATGCGGATACGGACAACCCCAGCGGCTCAGTGTTCTGCGCGCACGGCGCAGGCTTTTATGTGCCGTGGGATAAGGTGCCGGACTATATGCACCTGGAGCGGGCTTATCAGCCGAAGCGTCAGCCTGAGAGCGAAGAACGGCAGAACGAGGGGACGGACTATGCGGCAGCCGGGCGCAAACTACAGTCCTCTCTGGCGATGGATCAGGAGCTGGAGGAGATTTTCACCAGAACCTACGGCACCGGAAAAGAGGCCCGCAGCGGTTGGGGACGCAGCCGTTTTGCCCCGGCGCGCACGGTGGATTCCGTTAATGCAAAAAGGACGCGCAGGGAGCCGCCAAAAGAAGAGTATCTGCTGGTGGACGGTTATAATATCATTTTTGCCTGGGAAGAGCTGCGTGAGCTTGCGCGCATCAATATCGAGAGTGCCCGCGGCAGGCTGATGGATATTTTGTGCAATTATCAGGGCTTCCGAAAAAGTACAGTTATTCTGGTGTTTGACGCCTACAAGGTGGAGGGCGGAACCGGCTCTGTGCAGAAGTATCACAATATTTATGTGGTGTATACCAGAGAGGCGGAGACGGCGGACCAGTATATTGAAAAAGCGGTGCATAAGATCAACCCGCAGCACCATGTGACTGTGGCGACATCGGACGCGCTGGAGCAGATGATCATCTGGGGCGCGGGGGCTTCCCGTATGTCGGCGGCAGGGCTTTTAGAAGAGATCGATGCGGCGAGCACCGAGATACGCAGGGATTATCTCGGCGGCCAGAAAAGTACCGGAGAGAAGCTGTTTGATAAGCTGCCGGAGGATCTGGCGAAGCTGATGGAGGATATCCGCCTTGGCAGAAAAAGTTTGTAAAAGCGGGCAGAAGCGTCCCACGCTGGCGATGCACATTGGAAGCGGTGATTTTCTACATTCAAAAGAAAGGAAGAGGAATATGAGACAGGAAATTTTGGAGTACAACAAACAATTTGTGGCAAACAGAGAATACGAAAAATATCGTGCAGGGAAATATCCGGAGAAGAAGCTGGCAATTCTGTCCTGCATGGATACCCGCCTGACGGAGCTGCTTCCTGCGGCGCTAGGGCTGAAAAACGGCGACGCCAAGATTATCAAAAATGCTGGCGCGGTAGTTACCCATCCGTTCGGGAGCGTCGTGCGCAGTCTTCTGGTGGCGATCGTCGAGCTTGGTGTGGAGGAGGTTATGGTGATCGGACATACTGACTGCGGCGTGCAGCATATCGACGCGGATCTGATCCTCGGACATCTGCAGCAGCGCGGCATTTCCATGGGGCGGATCGAGATGCTCAAATATGCCGGAGTGGACTTTGAAAAGTGGCTGTGCGGCTTCAATACCATCCGGGAGTCGGTGGAGGACACCGTGCAGACGCTGCGCGAGCATCCGCTGATTCCCAAGGATGTGACGATCACCGGCTATATCATGAACACCGAGACAGGAGAGCTGTATCCGGTGGTGGAGTAAGGAAGGAAGGGCTGAAGGGTGGACGTGTGACGAAATATGTCGAATGTTTACGATGAAATGTTCTTGATTATGCGAATCGGATAAAGCTATAATAGCTGTAATGATTGGAAATAATTGGAGGACAGACTGTTGGAAAAATTACATGTTGCAATCGCAGACGACAATGAGAGAATGGTGCAGCTGCTCGACAGCATTGTCAGCAGCGATAAAGATTTAGAAGTAGTGGGGAGAGCCGGAAACGGCGAGGACCTTGTAAATATTATCCGGCAGAAGGAACCGGACGTTGTGCTTCTCGACATTATTATGCCAAAGGTGGATGGACTGAGTGTGATGCAGAAAGTCAACCAGGATAACGGGATCAAGAAGCGCCCGGCGTTTATTGTGATCACGGCGATCGGGCAGGAAAAGATTACTGAGGATGCCTTTGAACTCGGCGCTGATTATTACATATTAAAGCCGTTTGACAATGAGATGGTGCTGAACCGGATCAAGCATGTCCGCAAGGAACGCGAGCGTAATTTTGCGGAGGTGCGCAAGGTGAACGCCTACGAGAGCAAGAGCGAGTACATGGAACGCAATCTGGAGACGGACGTCACAAACATCATCCACGAGATCGGCGTTCCGGCGCACATCAAGGGCTATCAATATCTGCGGGATGCAATCATCATGTCGGTGAACGATATGGAGATGCTTAATTCCATCACCAAGATTCTGTACCCGATGATCGCGAAGAGGCACCAGACGACGCCGAGCCGCGTGGAGCGCGCCATCCGTCATGCGATCGAGGTGGCGTGGAGCCGCGGAAAGATGGATACCATTGACGAGCTGTTCGGCTACACGGTGAACGGCGGGAAGGGCAAGCCGACGAATTCGGAATTTATCGCACTGATCGCCGACAAGGTGCGCCTGGAGTACAAGAACCGCTAGAAAAGACATACAAAAGAGAATGGAGCTTAAAATATGGTAGCAGTTTATTTGTCGCCGCTGTACATGCTCTGGAACATTGTCCAGCTTGTCTGGATCATGCGCTGGATGCAGGCGTGCCACGGGATTTTCCGGACGGTGGCGGCGCGGACGATTGTGGTACTTGTTTATATGTTTTTTGCAATGAGCCTGCTGGTTGCCTTCTTTCTGCCGGCTTCCAGGCTGCAGCGGGTGATGAAGCTGATCAGCAATTATTGGCTCGGCGTGCTGCTTTATATGACGATGACGATCGGTGTGGCGCTGATTCTGCATTTTATCCTGTACCGGATCTCTTTTGGAAAAAAGGCGCTGCTGTTTTCCAGGGGAGGTTCGGTGATCACCGGGGCAGTCTGTGCGGTGATTGTGATTGCGGTGAGCATTTACGGAATGATAAACGCGCGCACGATCCGCATGACGCGCTATGAGGTGACGGTTGACAAGCCCTGTGAGGGACTAAAGCATCCGCTTCGCATTGCGCTGGTGGCGGATCTGCATCTCGGCTACAACATCAGCAACGGCAGCATGAAAACGATGGTGGAAAAAATCAATGCCGAAAATCCCGATCTGGTGGTGATCGCCGGGGACATTTTCGACAATCAGTATGAGGCGCTGGAGGATCCCGAAGAGCTGGCGCAGATCCTCTCAGGGCTTCAGAGCAGATACGGGGTTTACGCCTGCTATGGAAACCATGATATCGAGGAGCCAATTCTGGCGGGCTTTACATTTGCCTCGAAGGAGAAAAAGCAGAGCGATCCGCGCATGGATGCGCTGCTTAAAAAGGCGGATATAAAGCTTCTGCGGGATGAGGGCGTGCTGATTGACGATCTGTTTTACGTGTACGGCAGACCGGACTATGAGCGCCCGGGGCGCGGCATTGAGGTGCGCAAAACGCCTGCGGAGATTACAGCGGATATGGACAAATCCAAGCCGATCCTGGTGATTGACCACGAGCCGCGCGAGCTGCAGGAGCTTGCCGACGCAGGCGTGGATCTTGACCTTAGCGGTCACACCCACGACGGACAGGTATTCCCGGCAAATATCATTACAGACCTTAAGTGGGAAAACTCCTGCGGTGATCTGAAAAAAGACAATATGTACAGTATCGTCACCTCCGGCATCGGTGTGTTCGGTCCGTTCATGCGGGTGGGGACGAAATCAGAAATCTGCATCATAGATGTAGACTTTGCGAACGGCGTGTAAATAGCGCCGTTTTTTTGTTGCTCTTTTTATAGAATGGAGTTATACTTAAATATATTATTACAATTTTTACGGGAGGTTTTCATGAAGAAGGTACTTTTTGTGGCATCGGAGGGTGTTCCGTTTATCAAGACCGGCGGATTGGCAGATGTAGTGGGTTCTCTGCCGAAATATCTCAGCAAGGAAGAGTTTGACGTGCGTGTGATTCTTCCGAAATACCTGTGTATGCGCGAGGATTTAAAAGAGAGTCTGAATTATGTGTCTCATTTTTATATGGATCTTGGCTGGAGAAGCCAGTATGTGGGAATCCTGGAGACGGTGTACGACGGCATCCAGTTCTATTTTATCGACAACGAATACTACTTTGCGGGCATGAAGCCGTATGGAAATATTTATGAGGATATCGAGAAATTTGCATTTTTCTCGAAGGCGGCGCTGTCGGCGCTTCCGGTGATCGGCTTCCAGCCGGATATCGTGCACTGCCACGACTGGCAGACCGGACTGATCCCGGTATTTTTAAAGGATAAGTTCCGTGAGGGCGAGTTCTTCGCAAACATGAAGTCGATCATGACGATACACAACCTGAAATTCCAGGGCGTGTGGGATATGAACACCGTGAAAAACATCACGGGACTGCCGGATTATTACTTCACGCCGGACAAGCTGGAGGCATACGGAGACGCAAACTATCTCAAGGGCGGTCTGGTATATGCCGATGCGCTCACCACGGTAAGCCCGACGTATGCAGAGGAAATCAAGACGCCGTTCTACGGGGAAAATCTGGACGGTCTGATGAAGGCGCGTGCGCATGATCTGCGCGGCATCGTAAATGGGATCGATTATGAGGAATATAATCCGGAAACAGACAAAATGATCACGGCGAATTATAATGCGCGCAATTTCCGCAAGGAAAAGGTGAAAAATAAGATTGCTCTGCAGAAGGAGCTGGGACTTGCGCAGAACGAAAAAACGTTTATGATTGGTATCGTTTCCCGTCTGACTGACCAGAAGGGCTTCGATCTCATCAATTATATGATGGAAGAAATGTGCCAGCAGGATTGGCAGATCGTGGCGCTCGGCACCGGCGAGGAGCGCTATGAGAATATGTTCCGTCATTTTGCGTGGAAGTATCCGGACAAGGTGTCGGCAAATATTTACTACTCTGAGGCAATGTCTCACAAGGTATATGCGGCCTGTGATGCGTTCCTTATGCCGTCGCTCTTTGAGCCGTGCGGTCTGAGCCAGCTTATGAGCCTGCGGTACGGCACGCTCCCGATCGTGCGCGAGACGGGCGGGCTGAAGGATACTGTGGAACCGTACAACGAGTACGAGGGCACCGGCACCGGCTTTAGTTTCCGAAATTACAATGCGCATGAAATGTACAACACCATACGTTATGCCCATTCTGTTTATGTGGACAAGAGACGTGAGTGGAACAGGCTGATCGACCGTGCGATGGCGGCGGACTTTTCCTGGAAGGCATCGGCGGATCAGTACGCGGAGCTGTATAACTGGTTGTAAAAAATAAAATATGAATAGAAAACCCTCCTTGGAGACATACTGGTAAAGTAACGATATGTTGACAAGGAGGGCTTTTTTATGGCAGAATTATCAGAACTTGATTTGCAGAACCTGCGCCATCTGATCGGCGGATTTTCCACCACACACTGTAAAATGACGGCGTATGCTTCTCAGGCAACCGACCCGGCAGTAAAGCAGTTTTTCCAGAAATCCGCGCAGAGCGCGATGGAATCTAAGCAGCAGCTTATGGGATTTTTACAGTAGGAGGGAAGCAAACATGGACGAGAAAACAATGGTATCCGATACTCTTGCAGGTATCAACGGCGAATTAGTGCGCTACGGCGAGATGATCCCGCAGACAGAAAACAAAGAGCTGAAACAGACGCTCAAACAGATCCGCAACCAGTGCGAGATGTCCCAGGAGGAGATCTATCAGATCGCGCGGAGCAAGCAGTATTATGTTCCGGCGGCAAAGGCGACCGCAGAAGAGGTTGCGCACGTAAAATCCATTCTGACACAGATGGGCTAAGCTGGGGCGACTGTCCGGAGCTGGGTACTGTTCACGCCAGCCTTAAATACCTGCTGCGACGCGAAGTTGGTCCGGTGGGTTTGAGGCGTGAGAACGTGATTCAGGTGCAAGTATGACACATCCGTTTCTGAAAGACGGGGAACGGCGGAATATGACACAGGTTTCCCTTGCTTATTACGGAAATCTGTGTCATACTGTACATAGGGAAAGAAACTTTGCAAAAAAGGGGGTCGTGGCTAAAATGAAGAAAAAAACAGGGGTGTTTCTGGCATTGTTTTTGCTGCTTGCACTGCTTCCGGCGATGACTGTAAACGCGGGCTTTCGCAGGGTAAGGGTGAAGGAGAACGGAACGTACCGTTATTACTACCGGTACTATACGTCGAAAACAAAGTATTTAAAGGGAACGAAAACATCAAATAAAGCGGCGGCGTACAGGCGCTGGGTATTTAAAAATATTAAGAAAAATGGAAAAACGTATACATATTGTTTCGATGAAAACGGTTATATGCAGGTGGGCTGGAAGAAGCTGACTACGAAAGCGGCGAAGGGCGTCTGGTACTGGTATTACTTTGACAACAGCGGACGGATGCTGAAAAATCGCACGAAAAACGGGCATTATCTGCAGAGCAATGGCAGGATGCTCACCAACGGCTGGCACGGCAGCACCTATTATGGCGATGACGGAAGTGCTGTGGCGGGCTACCGCGCGGACGTAAAAAACGGCTTTAAAAAGACGAAAAAAGGCACAAAATACAGGCAGGCGGACGGCACCTATGCTCAGAAAAAGTGGGTGTGCATCAAGGACAGCCAGGGGAAATATTACTGGTACTATTTCTATAGCAGCGGCTATATGGCCCAAAATACCTGGGTGGGTTCGCGTCATGTGGACAAAAACGGACGGATGGATCAACGGAAATGAAGATTGACAGTGGGCAGGAAAGCTTAAAGGTTTTCCTGCCTGCTTTTTTGCGTGGATTATGATATTTGGGAAATTTTTGCGGGCGCTGTCATACTGCTTCTGCCAGACTTTTGCGGATACTGCGCACTGCAAGCAGAAATGTGACAAGCTGATTGATGAGCATACCGGCGAAGAAGCCGCTGATGCCAAATACCGGGATCGCAAAGACAATGAAGGCGATGCGGATGGCGACGCCGGTGAGGTTGTGTACCAGTACCTGCGAGGTTTTGCCAAGCCCGTTCAGGATCGCAAAGAGAGCCGGATTTAAGTACATCAGCGGGCAGATCCAGGCGAGCGCGCGGATGAAGGAGCCGGCAAGCTCATTGTTAAAGAGCAGGTTTCCGGCAAAATCGCCGAGGAAAAAGAAGCCGAGAAAACACACAAGTCCGAGCGCGAGGCAGGACAGGCAGAGCTTGCGGATGGCGGCGGTAATGGCGGACAGCTTTCCGCAGGCCTGTGCCTCCGAGATGACCGGCAGCAGCATGGTGCAGAGCGAGGAGGTCAGCGCCGACGGGAACAGGATCAGCGGCAGCGCCATGCCGGTGAGCACGCCGTAGACGCTCAGGGCGGAAGAGGCGGTAAGCCCGGAGAGCCGCAGCTGCAGCGGGATAAGCAGCGCCTCGATGCTTTGCAGGACATTGACAAGCACGCGGTTTAAGGTGAGCGGCACCGAGATCATAAGGAGCTCGCCTGCGTAGTGCGCGGTGGAGTGCACTGGTTTCGGGAGCGGCGGCTGCGCGGCGAAATGGATCGTCAGAGCCGTAGCGGAAAAAAGCGCGGCAAAAAATTCCTCCAGTATGATGCTGTAGACAGCGATGGCGGGCGTGACAGCGATCCCCTTCTCCGTCCAGATGCGGCAGAGCAGCACGACGCTGCCAAGGCGCACCAGATGCTCCAGTATCTCGGAAATCGCGGGTATTTTTGCCTGTTTCAGCCCATAATAATAGCCGTTGATGCATGCGTGAAGGGAACCGAAGGGAACCGCGTAGGCGAGCAGGCGCAGAAGCTCTGAGCTGCGCGGCTCTTTGACAAAATTTTCCGCGAGAAAGCCGTGGAAATGCAGCAGCAGGAAGGACACGCACAGGGACAGGGCGAGGGAGAGCGCCATGCCGATGTGGAAGATTCTGCGCGCCCCGCCGCGGTCGCCGGAGGCGGTTTTGGCGGAGACAAACCGCGAGATCGTGGTCTGGATGCCGGACACGGTGAGCGAAAAGGACAGCGCATAAAGCGGAAAAATAAGCTGGTAAATTCCCAGCCCCTCTGCACCGATCGCGCGCGAGAGGAATATTCTATAAAAAAAGCCGATAATGCGCCCGATAAGCCCGGCGGCGGTTAAAAGGGCGGCTCCCTTTAAGACGGTATGTTTTTGAGGCATGTGAGTATCATCCCCTGCAATTATTCTTCAGCGTTTTCCAGGAACATGTGCACTCACCCGGAGCGACGGTGAAGAGTAATCTTTTTTTGCAATATATGTCAAGAAGTACCTTGACAGAACCGGAAATGGGTGCTATATTCTTTTTTGAAGAAATCCGAGTGATTTAGTCGGGTTTAAAAAATAAAAGGATTGAAGGTGGCAGCGTGAAACTTTCCACAAAGGGCAGATATGGGCTGCGCGCGTTAATCGATCTGGCTCTGCACTGCGAACAGGAGGCGGTTCCCATCAGCAGCGTGGCGGCGCGGCAGAAGATATCAGAGAGCTATCTGGAGCAGCTTTTCGGAAAGCTGCGAAAGGCGGGACTGATCGTCAGCGAGCGCGGCGCGCAGGGCGGTTACCGGCTGGCAAAACCGGCGGAGGAGATTTCCGTGGGCGATATCCTGCGGGCGCTGGAGGGCAATCTGGACGCCGTGGAGTGTCCGGGGCTGAAGGAAGATGCCGGATGCGAGGGCGCAGACTTCTGCGTGACAAAGTATGTGTGGCAGAGGATCAATGACAGTATAACAGAGGCTGTGGATGAAATAATGCTGGACCAACTGGTCCGTGAGAGCAGAAAGGCACAGTGCAAAAGCGGCTATGTTGCCGCACAATGTGAGAATTGAGGTGGAGAATATGAAAAAAGTAATTTATCTGGATAATGCGGCGACCACAAAGACGGCGCCGGAGGTTGTGGAGGCGATGCTTCCGTATTTCACAGAGTTTTATGGAAACGCGTCTACCATCTATGAGCTTGGCGGAAACAGCAAAAAGGCAATGAATGAAGCGCGGGAGACGATCGCGCATATTCTGGGCGCGCAGGAAAATGAAATTTATTTCACGGCGGGCGGCTCGGAATCCGATAACTGGGCGCTGAAGGCAACGGCGGAGGCGTACCGCGCAAAAGGCAACCATATCATTACCTCCAGGATCGAGCATCATGCGATCCTGCATACCTGCGAGTATCTGGAGAAAAACGGATTTGAAGTCACGTATGTGGATGTGGATGAGAACGGAAAGATTAAGTTAGACCAGTTGAAAAAAGCGATCCGTCCGACTACCATCCTGATTTCCGTGATGTTTGCAAACAACGAGATCGGAACCATCCAGCCGATCAAGGAGATCGGCGAGATCGCGCATGAGCATGGCATCCTGTTCCATACGGACGCGGTGCAGGCGTTCGGACAGCTTCCGATCAATGTAGATGAGTGCCATATTGATATGCTGAGCGCCAGCGGGCACAAGCTGAACGGACCGAAGGGGATCGGTTTTCTCTACATCCGCAAGGGCGTGAAGATCCGTTCGTTTATCCACGGCGGAGCGCAGGAGCGTAAGCGCCGCGCGGGTACGGAGAATATTCCGGGTATCGTGGGACTTGGGGTAGCGGCAAAGCGCGCAGCGGATTCCATGCCGGAGCGCACCGCGAAAGAGATCGAGCTGCGCGACCATCTGATCGACCGCGTGCTGAAGGAAATCCCCTACACACGTCTGAACGGCGACCGAAACGATCGTCTCCCGAACAACGCAAACTTCAGCTTTCAGTTTATCGAGGGTGAATCTATGCTGATCATGCTGGATATGGAGGGCATCTGTGGCTCCAGCGGCTCTGCGTGCACATCGGGAAGCCTCGATCCGTCGCATGTGCTGCTTGCGATCGGACTTCCGCACGAGATCGCACACGGCTCTCTGCGTCTGACGTTAAGCGAGGAGACCACGCTGGAGGATATTGATTTTACGGTAGATACGATCAAAAAGATTGTCGAGAGACTGCGCGGCATGTCTCCGTTATATGAAGATTTTGTGAAAAAACAGGCGGCGAAATAGACCTGTTCCGGATGAAGGAGGAAGAAAAATGTACAGTGAAAAAGTAATGGATCATTTCCAGAACCCGAGAAATATGGGTGAGATTGAGAACGCCAGCGGCGTGGGAACCGTGGGCAATGCAAAATGCGGCGATATCATGCGCATGTACCTGGATATCGATGACAACGGCATTATCCAGGATGTAAAATTTAAAACGTTCGGATGCGGCGCTGCTGTGGCAACCAGCAGCATGGCAACCGAGCTGGTAAAGGGCAAAAATATCCAGGAGGCGCTGCAGGTAACGAATAAAGCGGTTATGGAGGCGCTGGACGGGCTTCCGCCTGTGAAGGTACACTGTTCTCTGCTCGCCGAGGAAGCGATCCACGCGGCACTCTGGGATTACGCGGAAAAGCATGGCATTAAGATCGAAGGTCTGCAGAAGCCGAAATCCGATATCCACGAGGGTGAAGAGGACGAGGCGGAAGAGTATTAAGACAGCAGGAACCACAGGTATCCCGCGGAAAAAAATTGGACAGGCAGGATATTATATATGAAGAAAAAGGTGGTTGTGGGAATGTCGGGCGGCGTCGATTCGTCGGTGGCAGCGTGGCTTTTGAAGGAGCAGGGCTACGACGTGGTTGGCGTGACAATGCAGATCTGGCAGGATGAGGAAGAGCAGACGCAGGAGGAGAATGGCGGCTGCTGCGGGCTAAGCGCCGTGGAAGATGCGCGGCGCGTGGCGCAGACGCTGGAAATTCCCTACTATGTGATGAATTTCAAGGCAGAATTTAAGGAAAAGGTGATGGATTACTTCGCAGAGGAATATCTGTGCGGTCGGACACCGAATCCCTGCATCGCCTGCAACCGTTATGTGAAGTGGGAGGCGCTTCTGCAGAGAAGTCTGTCGATCGGTGCGGACTACATCGCGACCGGACATTACGCGCGCATCCGGCAGCTTCCGAACGGAAGGTACACCATCTGCCGTTCGGCAACCGCCGCGAAGGATCAGACCTACGCGCTTTATAATCTCACGCAGGAGCAGCTTACGCATACCCTGATGCCGGTAGGAGAGTACACAAAAGAAGAAATCCGTGCGATCGCGGAAAGGATCGGGCTGCGCGTGGCAAACAAGCCGGACAGCCAGGAAATCTGTTTTGTGCCGGACGACGATTACGCCGCTTTTATCGAGGATTATACCGGCAGGAAGCTGCCCGCCGGAAATTTTGTGACGGCGGACGGCAGGGTGCTCGGACAGCACCGCGGCATCACACATTATACGATCGGACAACGGCGCGGCCTGCAGCTTCCGATGGGGCACCGCGTGTTCGTGACGGAAATCCGTCCGGACACGAACGAGGTGGTGGTCGGCGAAAATGAGGAGCTGTTTAAGCGGCATCTGACTGCCAACAGGCTGAATTTTATGGCGGTTCCGGGCATCGACGGGGAGCGGCGCGTGACGGCGAAGATCCGCTACAATCATAAGGGCGCTCCCGCAGTCATCCGCATGACGGGCGCGGACACGATCGAATGCGTGTTTGACGAACCGCAGCGGGCGGCGACGCCGGGGCAGGCAGTTGTTTTTTACGACGGAGAAAATGTGCTTGGAGGGGGAACCATCTTATGAGTATTTTGACAGATTGTCATCTGCACAGCAGCTTTTCGGCGGATTCGGAAGCGCCGATGGAGAGCATGATAGAAAAAGGGCTGCAGCTTGGGCTGACCGCGATGTGCTTTACGGAGCATATGGATCACGGAATGCTGGATAACGGCGTTTCCTTTGAAGTGGATACCGCCGCATACCGGGAGGGCTTCCTAAAGCTGAAGGAAAAATACCGCGGAAAGATCGAGCTTCTGTTCGGCATCGAGCTGGGGCTGGAGGCGCAGTATGCGGATTTTTTGAATGAATATTCTCATGCCTGGGATTTCGATTTTATCATCGGATCCTCCCACACGGTAGAGGGTAAGGACCCGTATTTTGCTGATTTTTATGAGGGGCGCACGGAGGAAGAGGCATACCGGACATATTTCGAGACGATTCCCAAAAATCTGGCGGCGTTCTCCAATGTAGATACGTATGGGCACCTCGATTATGTGGTGCGTTATGGCCCGAACAAAAACCGCGAATATTCTTATGAGAAATACCGGGATGTGCTGGATGCAGCACTAAAAGCGCTTATTGAGCACGGCGTCGGGCTGGAGATCAATTCTGCCGGGTATAAGCAAGGACTGTGCGCACCGAATCCATGTATGGATATCGTAAAGGCGTACCGGCGGCTGGGCGGCGAGATCGTTACCATCGGCTCGGACGCGCATGCTCCGGAATGGATCACCGGGGAGTTTGGGCGCGTGCGCGAACTGCTCCTGGAGTGCGGCTTCCGTTATTACGCCGTTTTCCGCGAAAGAAAACCATATTTTTTAAGTTTATGAAAAATATGTTTTTAAGTTTATGAAAAATATGTCTTGAATTTTTGGGACAAATTGGGTAGAATGTTAATAAGGTTGACGTTTCTTTAACAAACATTGGAAACGGTAACATTCTGTGCGTATGCGCAGGCAAAAATATTACATTTATATTTTTAGGAGGAATTGCGATTATGGCAGTAAAAGTAGCAATCAATGGTTTTGGCCGTATCGGTCGTCTGGCATTCAGACAGATGTTTGGTGCTGAAGGTTATGAAGTAGTGGCTATCAACGATTTGACAAGCCCGAAGATGCTGGCTCACCTTCTGAAGTATGATTCTTCTCAGGGTAAATATGAACTGGCTGACAAGGTTTCTGCTGGTGAAGATTCCATCACAGTTGATGGCACAGAAATCAAAATCTACGCTATGGCTGACGCATCCCAGCTTCCGTGGGGCGAGCTTGGAGTAGACGTTGTTCTGGAGTGCACAGGCTTCTATACCTCCAAGGCAAAAGCTGAAGCTCACATCAAAGCTGGCGCTCGCAAGGTTGTTATTTCTGCTCCGGCTGGAAACGACCTTCCGACTATCGTTTACAATGTAAACCACGAGACACTGAAAGCGGAAGATACTGTTATCTCCGCAGCTTCCTGCACAACAAACTGCCTGGCTCCGATGGCAAAGGCTCTGAATGACTATATGCCGATCGAATCCGGTATCATGTGCACAATCCACGCTTACACAGGCGACCAGATGATCCTGGATGGTCCGCAGAGAAAAGGCGACCTCAGAAGAAGCCGTGCAGGTGCGGTAAATATCGTTCCGAACAGCACAGGCGCTGCAAAGGCTATCGGTCTGGTTATTCCGGAACTGAATGGCAAGCTCATCGGCGCTGCTCAGCGTGTTCCGACCCCGACAGGTTCCACCACGATCCTGAACGCAGTTGTTAAGGGACAGGCTACCGTTGAGGGTATCAACGCAGCTATGAAGGCAGCAGCTACCGAGTCCTTCGGTTACAACACAGATGAGATCGTATCCAGCGATATCGTTGGTATGAGATTCGGTTCTCTGTTCGATGCTACCCAGACTATGGTAGTAAATCTGGCAGACGGCACATCCCAGGTACAGGTTGTTTCCTGGTATGACAACGAGAACTCTTACGTAAGCCAGATGGTTCGCACGATCAAATACTTCAGCGAGCTGGCATAAGAGCATTTTATCAAGACCTATCAGAGGTCCGGTCTTAGGACCGGACCTCGTTTCATAATGAAACAAAAATGGTTTCTATAATAATGGAGGTTTTTAAATCATGGGATTAAATAAGAAATCTGTTGATGATATCAACGCAAAGGGCAAACGCGTCCTGGTTAGATGCGATTTCAACGTACCGCTGAAAAATGGCGAGATCACAGACGAAACACGTATTGTTGCGGCGCTGCCTACTATCCAGAAGCTGATCAACGACGGCGGCAAGGTTATCCTCTGCTCTCACCTTGGCAAGGTAAAGAACGGTCCGAATGAGGGAGAATCCCTGGCTCCGGTGGCAAAGAGACTTTCCGAGAAGCTTGGCAAAGAGGTTGTATTTGTTTCTGATTACAACGTAACCGGCGAGGCTGCAACAAAGGCAGTTTCCGAGATGAAGGACGGCGATGTGGTTCTTCTGCAGAATACCCGTTTCCGCGGAAAAGAAGAGACAAAGAACGGCGAGGAATTCAGCAAGGAGCTGGCTGACCTGGCAGACCTTTACGTATGCGACGCATTCGGCTCTTCCCACAGAGCACACGCTTCTGTTGCAGGCGTAACCAAATTCATCACCGAAAAGGGCGGCGAGAATGTTGTCGGCTATCTGATGCAGAAGGAGATCAACTTCCTTGGAAACGCAGTAGAAAACCCGGTAAGACCGTTCGTAGCGATCCTCGGCGGCGCAAAGGTTGCAGACAAGCTGAACGTTATCTCCAACCTGCTTGAAAAATGCGACACCCTCATCATCGGCGGCGGCATGGCTTACACCTTCCTCAAAGCAAAAGGATACGAGGTTGGAACCTCTCTGGTAGACGACGAGAAGCTTGACTACTGCAGGGAAATGATGGAAAAGGCAGAGAAGCTCGGCAAGAAGCTGCTTCTTCCGGTTGATACCACCATTGCAAAAGAATTCCCGAACCCGATCGATGCAGAGATCGAGGTATCCGTTGTAGACTCCAATGCAATCCCGGCTGATATGATGGGACTTGATATCGGAACAAAGACAGCAGAGCTTTATGCAGACGCTGTAAAATCCGCAAAGACCGTTGTATGGAACGGACCGATGGGCGTATTCGAGAACCCGATCCTTGCAAAAGGAACCATCGCAGTTGCAAAATCCCTTGCTGAGACAGACGCAACCACCATCATCGGCGGCGGAGATTCCGCAGCGGCAGTCAACCAGCTTGGCTTCGGCGACAAGATGAGCCACATTTCCACAGGCGGCGGCGCTTCCCTCGAATTCCTCGAAGGAAAAGAGCTTCCGGGCGTAGCAGCAGCAGACGATAAGTAGGCCGAAAGCAGCTTAGCGCGAGGCCGTTCCCGAACCTTAACGACGCCGAAAGCAACTTAGTGAAAACGAGCTGTAAGCGAAGTTTGAACTTAGTGCGAGGCGGTTCTGTGAGATTAATGAGTCTGAGCCGCAGGCGAAAGACGAATTTAGCGAACAGAACTTCTGCAGGGAACATACCCGTCTGGCATATAGAATATTTTATCTAAGGAGAGAATACGATCATGGCAAGAAAGAAAATCATCGCCGGAAACTGGAAAATGAACATGACTCCGAGCGAAGCAGTAGCACTTGTAAATACCTTAAAGCCGCTGGTAGCAAACGACGAGGTTGACGTTGTTTTCTGTGTTCCGGCAATCGACATCATCCCGGTTATGGAAGCTGCAAAGGGTTCCAACATCCAGGTTGGCGCGGAGAATATGTATTTCGAGGAAAAAGGCGCTTATACGGGCGAGATTTCCCCGAACATGCTGACAGATGTCGGCGTAAAATACGTTGTTCTTGGTCACTCTGAGAGACGTGAGTATTTCGCAGAGACCTCCGAGACTGTAAACAAGAAAATGCTGAAAGCATTCGAGCATGGCATCACGCCGATCATGTGCTGCGGCGAGTCTCTGGAGCAGAGAGAGCAGGGCATCACGATGGACTGGATCCGTCAGCAGGTGAAGGTTGGCTTCTTAAACGTAACCGCAGAGCAGGCTAAGACAGCCGTTATCGCTTACGAGCCGATCTGGGCGATCGGAACCGGTAAGACTGCAACTACCGAGCAGGCTCAGGAAGTCTGCAAGGGCATCCGCGACTGCATCGCTGAAATTTACGATGAGGCAACCGCAGAAGCGATCCGCATCCAGTACGGCGGATCTGTAAATGCGGCAACCGCTCCGGAGCTGTTTGCACAGCCGGATATCGACGGCGGTCTGGTAGGCGGCGCTGCGCTGAAACCGGATTTCGGCAAGATCGTAAACTACAACAAATAAGCGCGGGCATCAAAAAGCCTCAAAAACAAATATCTATAAACAAAACGCTATGCAGAAGGTTTGCCGGATGCATAGCGTTTTGTTTGCGGCTGCCATGCACCCGAAGGGAGCTGCCGGTGACAGGTCCTGTAGGTGATGAAGCTTTTACCGGGATATTCGCTGAAGGAGGGTGCTTATCTGTCGCCTAAACATTGCAGGGCAGGACGCCCTTTGCGCTTCGGATAATTTGGATTTTACATCATAAACTCCATTTTTTTCTGTTAAGCAAAGGGCGATTGCACATTGATTTTTCCAGGCGATATTTGTATAATAGCAATCATAAAGCGCGAAAAAGCACGAGGGCGTGCCGGTTGGCGCTTTTCCTTGACAAAATGGAAAGAGAGAGGCGGATGATTATGAAGATGAAAAATGTATGCAGAACACTGTTTGGCGCAGCGATGTCCCTGTCGCTGGCGCTTGGAATGATGACGGGAGCAGGTGCGGAGGAGAAAAAGGTGCTCAAGGTTGCGATGGAGTGCGGTTATGCTCCGTACAACTGGACGCAGTCCGATGATTCCAACGGCGCGGTGCCGATTTCCGGCAGCCCGGACTACGCTTATGGCTATGATGTTATGATGGCAAAGCATATCTGCGAGGAGCTTGGTTACGATCTGGAGATCGTAAAGCTGGACTGGGATTCCCTGGTACCGGCAGTGCAGGCAGGCACGGTTGACTGTGTGATCGCGGGACAGTCGATCACCTCCGAGCGTCTGCAGTCGGTAGATTTTTCCGAGCCGTATTATTTTGCGACGATCGTCACACTGGTAAGGAGTGATAACGCTTACGCGCAGGCGAAGGGCGTTGCGGATTTAAAGGGCGCTACCTGCACCTCTCAGATCAATACGATCTGGTATGACCTGTGCCTGCCGCAGATCGAGGAGGCAAACATCCTTCCGGCGCACGAATCTGTTCCGCAGATGCTGGTTGCACTGAACAGCGGAGCATGTGATATTGTAGTAACTGACCAGCCGACCGGCATGGCGGCGTGCGTGGCATATCCGGATTTCACGATGCTGGATTTTGCGGGCACGGACGATGACTTTGAGGTATCCGATGAAGAGATCAACATCGGTATTTCCATGCAGAAGGGCAACACGGAGCTGAAGGAAGCGATCGACAGCGTGCTGAGCGAGATGACGGCGGATGATTTCACAGAGATGATGGATGAAGCGATCGCGGTGCAGCCGCTTGCGCAGTAAGACAGATAGGAGATAATTATGACCAGTTTACCTGCTGACTTTTTTGGCAGAATCCTGTTTTTACTGGAGCGTTACGGCGGTTCTTTCCTGAGGGGCGCCGGGGTGACGATGGCGATCGCGCTTGTCGGCACGTTCATCGGCTGTATCATCGGCTTTGCGGTGGGCGTTGTACAGACGATTCCGATTACGAAGCGG
Organism: Marvinbryantia sp.; assembly: GCF_047017445.1. NCBI lineage: Bacteria > Bacillati > Bacillota > Clostridia > Lachnospirales > Lachnospiraceae > Marvinbryantia > Marvinbryantia sp. The sequence continues at coordinate 154,052 of NZ_JBKXTT010000007.1, forward strand.
GATGCGCTTCCCAAAAGAATTTTTCTGAAGGCTGTTAAAGTGATTTTGAGCGCCTACGTGGAAATTTTCCGCGGCACCCCGATGATGGTGCAGGCGATGTTCATTTACTATGGCTCGCAGTCGCTCTTTCATATCAATATGTCGATGTGGTTTGCCGCTTACTTTATTGTTTCAATCAATACGGGCGCATATATGGCGGAGACTGTCCGCGGCGGTATTCTCTCGATCGATCCGGGGCAGACGGAGGGCGCGAAGGCGATTGGCATGACGCATTTTCAGACGATGACAAGCGTGATCCTGCCGCAGGCGCTGCGCAATATCATGCCGCAGATCGGCAACAACCTGATCATCAATATCAAGGATACCTGCGTGCTTTCGATCATTGGCACGGTGGAGCTGTTTTTTGCGGCGAAGGGCGTTGCGGGAACCTTCTATACTTATTTTGAGGCATTCACGATTGCGATGGTCATTTATTTTGTGCTGACGTTTACCTGCTCACGCATTCTGCGCTGGGCGGAGCACAAGATGGACGGACCGGACAATTATGACCTTGCAAATCTGGATACGCTCACTCAGACGAGCGGTATGTATCCTTTTAAAAAGAGGGGGACAGGCGATGAGTGAAGCGATTATACAGGTAAATCACCTTGGTAAGGAATTTGGCAGCCACTCGGTTCTGCGCGACATTGATTTTTCCGTGCATCCGCAGGACGTTACCAGCATTATCGGACCGTCCGGTTCGGGAAAATCAACGCTGCTGCGCTGCATTAATATGCTGGAGATCCCCAGTACGGGCGCTATCCTTTACCACGGGAAGGATATCACTGACCGCGGGGTAAATGTAGAAGCGTACCGCGCGAAGGTCGGCATGGTGTTCCAGAATTTTAATTTGTTCAACAATAAGACGGTGCTCGGAAACTGCATGGTCGGACAGACGCGTGTCCTGAAAAAGAGTAAGGAGGAGGCGCGCCGGAAGGCGATCTTTTACCTGGAGAAGGTGGGAATGGCGGAGTATATCAACGCGAAGCCACGCCAGCTCTCCGGAGGGCAGAAGCAGCGTGTGGCGATCGCGAGAGCGCTTGCGATGGAGCCGGAGGTGCTTTTGTTTGACGAGCCGACGTCGGCACTCGATCCGCAGATGGTCGGAGAGGTGCTGCAGGTAATGCGCCAGCTTGTAAAAGAGGGCTTGACGATGATCATCGTCACACATGAGATGGCGTTCGCAAAGGATGTGTCGAAGAATGTGATCTTTATGACCGACGGTGTGATCGAGGAGCAGGGAACACCGACGGAGATCTTTGAGAATCCGACAAGCGAAAGGACGAGAGAATTTTTAAGCAGATTCCGTAATTCATAAAAAGAGATCCGGTGAGAGCCGGATTTCTTTTTTTGAGCAGCCTGATAAAGGAAATGCCCGCTGTCCTGGACAGGGAAAACGGGCATTATGTGAGAATGGGATGAATTTACAGCGCGGTAACGCGGATTTTTACAACAACCTTGCGGATTTCCTCCGGTTGTCCCTCACAGACACAGGGGCGGTGGATATCTTCCGGGAAGAAGATGCTGAAGCATCCGGGTGTAGAGATGACAAAGCTTTCTTTATTTACCTCGCCGTAGAAGTAGACGTCAGAGCCTTCCGGGTGCTCGATTGGCTGATATTTTCCGGTGTCATTTACAAAGCCAAGTTTTTCGGTACCGGAAACGACATATTGCACGTCAATGTACTCCTTATGGGATTCGGGACGGACCTCTTCCTTCGGCTTTGTGGTTGCGTCCATGAGGGTAGCGAAAATGTCGTCGCCCTGGATTTCAAAGCGCCCCGGCTCCATTGCGGTGAAATCATGGTCCTTCAGAAAATCCAGCGCCTTCTGAATGCCCTTCGGGTAGCAGAGACTCTCGGTTGCTGTGTAGATGGATGAAAAAATCATGGGGTGTTCCTCCTTTGTATGGTTATTTTATTCCTGCGTGGCTTTTGACTTTCAGTGTTCGCAGGTACACCTTCTGCTCTTCTGTGATGCGGTAGCTCTCGATCGCTTTCTGGATCGCTTTATTGTGCGTCCAGGGATCCAGCATCCGCTGCTGAAAATAGGGAAGGATTGCGTCGTACTGCTTGGCGAGTGCCGTGGCGAAGTACCAGGCGATCATCATGTTTACGTAATATTCTTCGGAGCGGACGGCTGCAACCAGAGCAGGGTATTCGGACTGAAACTGTTCGTCCAGATAAAAGCGCATCAGCGTCCCGATACCGAAACGGATAGTGTATGTCTGACCGGAGGCGATCCACTGTTTGATTTTTTCAAAAAGCTCCTGCGGATATTTTTTAAATATTTTCGGGGCTATGAGGTCGCAGGTTGCCCAGTTATCTACATAGGGAAGAAAGGCATCCAGCGCAGTGATCGTCTGGTCGAAATCCTTCATGCTCTCGATCAGAAAGCCGTGCAGGTTGTTTTCCTCGTAGTAGGTGTGCGGCAGAATTTCCAGAAATGCCGCCGCATCCCCGGTTTTTATAAATTCCTTTGCAAATTTGCGAAGCTGCGGGGTGCGGATGCCGATAATCCGGTCGGGATCGATGGTCGGCATCAGACGGCTTTGAAAAGCCTTGTATTCCAAATCCTGCATCCCAAACAGGGCGGTTTGGACGCGTTTTTCAAGAGTATCCATGGGTATGCTCCTTTGTCTGTTTTTTACATCGGGATTTCGTACGCTGATGTGCAGGCACAGCGAAAAGCCCGGCTTTTTCCTGATATCTAAAAAAAGAATATCATAAAATCCGTGCGCCTGCAAGCGGAGGGCACACGTTTTTTGACGCATCACATAAACTAATAGAGAATGAAGCTATTAGGAGTCTATATGAATTGTCAAACACGCGAATCATCCAATATGCCGCGCTGCAAAGACGCGCTTGCGGGTATGCCGCTCGCGATGGCGTACGTGCCGTGGCAGCCGGCGTTTTGTGATACGTTTCCGCTCTGCAGGGCGCTGCAGACCGGCACCATTTTCCCGGAGCTGTGTAAACCATTCTGCGGAAGGAGAGGTGGACGCTGATGAGCAACTATATGATGCGCAATAATCCATCGCCGGTGCAGCGAAGCTGTACGCGGGAATGCCAGCAGCCGATGCCGATGCCGCGGCAGGCAGGAGAAGGATGCCGGATATCATGCCCGTCGTCACCGGAGAATCGCCAGGCGGCAGGCAGCCCCAGGGATTACCGGATGGAGAGCCGTCGGATGCCCTTTGAGACGATGAGCCAGATGCAGCTTTTAAACTGTATCAATGAGGTAAGCTTCGCAGTGGACGATATCCTGCTTTATCTGGATACGCACCCGGACGACTGCGCAGCGCTCGCATACAGCCGCGAGATGATCGCAACACGCAGGGAGGCGATGGCTGTTTATGCGAGACGCTTTGCACCGCTGACGATCGACTGCACGAACGACACCGAGAGCTGCCGGTGGGAATGGGTAATGCAGCCGTGGCCATGGGAGCCGATGACGAAAGGGGGATGCCGTTAAATGTGGAATTATGAAAAAAGATTGCAGTATCCGGTTAATATTACCACACCGAATGCAAAGCTGGCGCAGTTTATCATGAGCCAGTATGGAGGACCATATTGCAGTAACATATAGACACCAGAAAAAGCTTGTATTTATGCGGCTTTAAGGCATATAGAGATGGAATGATAAAGTATTATTTTTCTTATCCCAGACAATTTTTTCAACTACGGAGCGGATAAAAACACCCTTTGTTTCATAATCAACATCCTCATTTCGGAGAATATCATAAACGGTCTGTATGCGTTCCAGCATGGTCTGGCGGTCATGATCGGTATCGTGATCTGGCGCTGGGACAGGCTCCAGAAGGGCAGTCAGCCGTTTGCGCTCAGCAGCGAGGCGCTGTCTGTTTTCTTTGTATTCCTCCAAAGAATCAATGCCTGCTTCATAGGCTTCTTTTACACGCTGCTCCCGGACTGTCAGTTTTTCCAGTTCCTTGCGGTATAGCACGCTGTCGTCAAATTCCGAAGGGGCTGGGGCATATCGGGCGAATTGAAACTCCGCGCCGTTCAACAGCTTTTCAAAATATTCCAGTACTCCGGAAACCAATAGTTTCTCAGAGATGCCGGAGCTGTCGGAATGGATTCCTTTTGCGTATTTCCAGCACTGAAAAAAGGGATATTTCGCATGGTTATAGCCGAGCGAAGATCCGCATGTGGAGCATTTTACCAGACCGGAAAGCCAATGACGGCAGGTGGACACATTACGGCGTCTCAGAGGAGAGAATTCGGCGTCAAGACGTTCATTTGCTTTCTGGAAAATATCGTTGGCGATAAATGTTTCATGCACTCCGTCGCGCTCGATATCTTTCCAGATAAGTTTGCCTATGTAAAAGCGATTCCTCAGAATATAGGTGACATTTCGTTTCTCAAAAGATGAGCCGCGCTTTGTGAGCTGCCCGTGTTCATTTAGGCTGCGGGCAATAGAAGTCGTGTCACGGTGATGGTTGACATACTGGTCGAAGATGTATGAAACAATCTGCGCTTCGTCCGGGACAATCTCGAATGGAAGTCCGTAGCCAGGGGAACGATATCCAAGGCAGGGAGTCGACTGGTAGCCGCCGCGCATTGCTTTTTCCGTCATGCCGCGTACAACTTCCCCGGACAGATTGATAGAGTAGTACTCATCCATCCACTCAATAATACGCTCGATCAGACTGCCGAAGGGTCCTTCGATCAACGGCTCGGTAATGCTTATGACGTCAATATTATGCTGTTTTTTCAGCATTGATTTGTAAACGATAGATTCTTCCTGATTACGCGCAAAACGGCTGAATTTCCAGACGAGAATAGCAGAAAACGGGTGCTCCTCCGATTTGGCCAACCCGATCATGCGCTGAAATTCGGGACGCTTATCTGCTTTGCGTCCGGATATGCCATTTTCCGTGAAAATATATTCCGGAGAAACAAACATATTATGAGATTTGGCGTAGTCCAGTAGTAGCCGGCGCTGCGCATCGGGCGACAATTCTTCCTGTTTGCCCGTAGAGACGCGTATATAACAGGCAGCATAAACCAAACCGGATGTCTTTTTGTTCAACATAAAATCATCCTCCTGTAAAAAATATGAAAAAAGAGTACAAAAAATACACCTGTACAGGTGCCGGAGGATTGTGGTATAATCTTCTTGTTGAGGGATGATATACACAATGGCTCTGGCAGCCCGTATAGAATCTATGTAAAGCCGTTCGGTACGCCAATACCGGGCGGTTTTTGCTGGGTTAATATTGACAAACACGCATTTGCGTGCGATAATATATATGAACCACTGAAAGCGCGGATGCGTCGTAGGTGGTGTTTTCTATTTTGGATATATAACTAAGCCATATTTTTGCGAGCTGGCTTTAAGATTTAAAATGCCATTGGCAGAGAAAGTAGCCATTACATTTCCGACAAATTTATTATCAATTAACTTGCCAACACGATTTGGGAGTGCTTCATTTTGATATCGTGTCTTGTAGTAAAGGTGTACGAAAAAAGAGATAAAGTCACATATTTGAATGAAGTATGATTCTTTTGAATCTTTTTCCATAATATCTTCGATAAGATATTTAATCGGTTTATTAATATATCCGCCAAATTGAGACTGTATCGGATTGTATGCTCTAATAGCTCTTGCAGTTTTTCTCATAGGGCTGATGCGACCTTTGTCTGTAATAATTATGAAATTCCAGTCGCCGTTACTGTCGTTTTCTATGCGTTGAATATTGTATGTAAGTGCGTTTTCTAATATGGAGTATTCGCCAACTTTGATTTTAGTTTTGTCAATGATAACGTTAATTACGGAAATATCCAAGGTAGAAATTGCTAATGTAAACTTTTTCAAGATTTCAATTTTCTGTTCCCGCGTCCAGCAATAGGAACGATAAGGATTTTTATCTGTTAAAAATTGTTTTGTATGCATTTCTTCACTTACATGAAAACCGTATTCAGATTTTAACTGTTTACGAAATTTTTTGAACAGTTCATAATTCGTTTGCCAGGATTCTGTCGGCATGCTCATGCTGGTTAAAATAAATGCATTACTGGAATTGGTATTAAGACCATCATCACCAGTTTCATCACAATAAACAATTCGTGTATTCATAACTTCCCTCTTTTCTTTTGATATAAAGCAGCCAGACCAATTCAATCCTCAAACTTCTTCAGCACGGCAAGCTGTGGCTCGAAGAAAATAACATAGTTGTCCAGCTCTTTATATATGCCGTATTTGCTTCGGTATGCTGACAGGGCTTCTTGCAGGAATGCTTCTGTCACCTCCAAATATTCTGCTGTCTCATAGAGATTTCGGCAGCCATGCTCATACGATCTGATGATTCCCATTAAACCTACCATTCTGTTATAACCATGTAGCCTTGCGCGGAATTCCTGTTTGCGGTTACCGGCATCCGACTGGTCAAGAATATCACCGGCAGTAGTATAATAGTGTCCCAGCTCCTCTGCGAGGACACAGGCTTTTTCGGTTGAGGTTTTGATATCTTTATTAATCGCAATTCTGTTTTTATATATTCTTCCGTTGTATCCGGGAATGTTTTTCTCACGGACAATCAGCTTCTCGGAATCGGCTTCCAAAAGTAGATCTTCGTAGGTCAATGAAATCACTCCCACTCTGAATCATCTTGCATGATACTGTTTGTTTGTAATTTATCTTCGATGGTAGCGTCCGGGCGTTCACTCGCAGCGTTTAATACCGGTGTCTCAAATGAAACAATTTTCGTAGAACGCTCCCATTCTTTTTGTAAAGTAAAATCTACCATTTCTTTGCCGTGTTGGTCGAGGACACGGTATTTTTTTATGTGTTCAATTTCGTCATAAGACATTCGTATTTTTGCTTCGGGATACACACCGTAAATATCGTTAATAGAAACTCCAAGAACTTCGCATACCTTAAATAGAATATCAATGGTTGGGCAATTGGCACCTTGCTCCCAGTTGGAAATACGTGAGGGGGTTACGTTGAGTTTTTGAGCAAGTTCTTTCTGCGTCATTCCAGAAAGTTCCCTGTATCTGGTTATATTTGTAGAAATAGTCTTTTTAATAGATTCTTCGTTCATTCTGCACCTCCATTCTTGCATACAGAATAGCACAGAAATTTTGAAAACGCAATAAAAAATACAGGAATTTTGAATTTTATATTGACAAAACAGAAACTCTGTTTTATAGTCTAAATATACAGAAAATCTGTTTTGGAAGGAGGGGAAAACAGAAATGCAGGGAAGTGATATAAAGGCATATTTGGAAGAAAAGGGAATTAAGCAGAATTTTCTGGCAGAGAAATCAGGGATTCCGACAAGCGTGCTCAACCTTATTTTGAATAACAAAAGAAAAATTGAGGCAAATGAGTATATGAGAATATGCGAATCCTTGGACTTACCGCTTGACTTTTTCAAGCCAAAATCATGCGTGCCAGAAGTGAAAGGAGTGTGAGAGAGTGTGGGCAAGCAAAAGGCAAGTGAAAAAGCAGTAAAACTAGTGACGGGGATATTTGCAGACCCATCTGATGGATGGAAAAAGAGAACAGTTGAGAACAAATATTTCTCGGATAGTCAGAGATTTTGGCATAAGGCGGTTTCAAATCAAATCAGATGGGCTGAAATAGACATCTTGGAAGAGATAAGAGAGGCGGCTGTCATTGTCGTGATAACAGCCGCAGTTTTTACCGCAATATGTATGATGCTGTATGGAATCATTAGCTATTTAAATAAGCGGTAACTCTTTTGTTCTATTTCGATTTCACCGATTGCGTCGTCGGAATCCAGAAGTGTGATATATCCTTCGTGACTGAGTTCTCTCAATCCGGAAGCAAGGTCTCCATGATATGAAGCTTTAACTCTGGATATGTCAAGATTACCGTTTTTGTCAGTGCAATCAATTAGAAGCTTTAATAGATTTTTGTTCATGATAGTCTCCTTTCTGCGAGCTAAATGATAATAAACAGTATAAAGAAATTGATTTAGAAAATCAATAAAAATATTGCAAGAATCACAATATCTAGACTCTTTTAAGAAAATTAATGCAAAGTATAGAATTTCGCAAAGGGGATAAGGGCAAACGTGGGAAGAGAAGAGGTGAGAGAATGACGAGAGTAAACCAGTATATTCAGGAGATTCTTAATGGAATGGAAGAGCGAGAATTTACGCAGGGAGAGGCTGAAATGCTTCCTAAAATGTTAGAACATTCCATAAAGGAAAACAGCAAAAGATTTGAGCATCACAAACCCTTTACTGTTTTCAAATTTCCTACTGATTGTAGTGGTCAATAATCGGTTTAAATTCGAATGTCAATTTATCATATTCTTGATAAAACTGTTCGAGCGTTAATGGCATGGCATCAGTAGTAATGTTTTGGTACAGCAAGTATGCGATAGAAAGGTCATGAAGAATCTTTTCTTTGTCCATTGCGATATTTTCCTTTCTACAGTATTCCAGATGGCAGTCTGGTAACTACAGTATAAGACGGAGAATAGCAAAAGGCAAGAGCGAGGCAAAAAAATGTAGAAATTAAAAGATGTCCGAATTTGATAAAGGATATTTTCTGGGAGTAGCTGAAAGCAAAGCCGCAGAAAAGAAAGATACGCAGACGAAAGAGGAGAGGAGGTGAAAAAATGAATGAAGAAAATAGCATTGATGCTTATCAGCCGACTTTCCAGACAGGGGCGCTTCGAGACCCTGTCTGGTATGAAGGACAGACCGTTTTCGAAATGGGAAATGGAAAAATCTCTTGGAAAAACAATATATACCAGAGCTGCAGAAGACATTTTATACAGGAAGCGGATGTGATTGAAGAAAACAGAGAAAGGTCAATAGTAAAGGTAAATCTGGCGCGGGAAGCATTTTTGTGTAAGGCAAAGATTGTCTGTGTAACAATTGTGATTTATACGCCGATACTTATCGGGACATTAGCTCTACTAAAATAGGAGCATTATCAAAAACTTGATACAGCAGGGAACCGACAGATATTACGGCTGAAATAATTGATATTGCCAATGGGGCAAGAAAATACCATTTATTTCTTCTGTTGTTTTCCACGATAGCCCTACCAGCAGGAAGGAGATACACGGAGTATGTCGGAAGAATCGATTCGCGGTTATTCAAGGCGCATTCATGGGCATAGGAACGCACATTATGTCTTAAAACATAACGGTTTTGGTCGGTAATAATACCGAGATATCCTTCGTCCACAAAATATTCAAGCAAAGTGTATATGTAATCTCGTTTCGATTCCGCGTGTAACTGAAATTTATTCATTATTTCGCGTACGGTTTTTGAATCAGCATCATACAGAAATGCAAGTATTTTGATGGAATTACTATCGATTTTATCCATGACAAACCCTCCAAATTTTCTTAATTATACCACCAGAAAGGGAGTGAGACAATGTCAGAAAAAGAAAAAAATGAAATTGCCGAAATGGTAGAAACTGCGGAGTTGCTGGCGAAGCACGATCCGCAAAGCCTAGTGATTGCAAAGGCGAATTTAGACATTTTGAAAAGCAGATGTGAGATCGAGAAAGCAATGAGAGAAGAGAGCGCAGGATAGCAATTTTACGCATGGAGTAAGAGCGTCACGTGTAAAGTCAAATGAAAGAACGTTTCTTGAACCCAGGTTGCCGGAAGAGAAAGGAGTGTGAGTGATGGCAATTAAAAAACCTATGAAACTGAGAATAGAACCAACGCAATCTGGGGGATACGAAATTTGGCTAGATGATAAGAAACTACACCATGTGGAGAGTTACAAAATAGAGAGTTCACCATATGGAAATAAGGCAGAACTCTCAATAAAACTGTTGGTTGAATACCCGGCTAGCTAAGAAAATGCTTCAAAGCCGCATCTTTTGCAACTTCCAGAAGAATAGGGAGAGATGCGCCGGATGCTTTAGAAATGACTTTTTTCCATACAGAGTCATTCCTGATATTAGCAAGAAATTCGTGACCAGCTGGAGTAAGATCACAAATTAAAACATCGTCACCGCCTTCATAATAATGGACGTTTTGAATAAGACCGGATTCATCAGCCTGTTTGATGTGATAAAGAATTTCTTTATGAGTATATTCTGCAAGAAATTCTGATTCAAAGTTGTCCTTTTCGTATTCCCACGGCGTATCAAAATCACATTTATCTTCGACTGTGAGAAGAATACCGCGGATGCAGTCTGGATTTAGTTTCATCTTGGCTTTCTCCTTTCTTTCGTACTCGGCTTGGTAGGGCCCGTATCTAAAGGATAGGAGAACACCGAGGAAAAGTCAATGGATTTTGCGGACAAATAAGAAAGCGAGGTGAGAGAGATGTCTGGAAAATTTTACTGTAACGGTAAAAAGGAAGAGTGTAAGGATTCGAAGGCGTGCTACAAGAATGGTGGAAACTGTCATTGCACGAAGGAGATAGATTATGCAGCAGATAAAAAGCCGGAATTTAAAATTCATAAAGAGTCGAAACCGATACACGAAGAATACAGAGCAGTAAGAGAAGGAAGCACTTCTGAATATATAGTTCCAGCAGTAGTGAGTGTCATTGCAGCTTTTGTAACAAACTTGATAATAATTCTGGCAAAAATGTTGTAGTCAAGATGCTGGTAATTACAGACAAAATAATCGGTACAAAAACTGAGCACAGGAAATAGCGCAATCTTTCATTGCGAACTATTTGCTTATAATACAGAGCTTTATATGTAAGGGTGCAGTATTCATTATAACCCTCCATAATGATGTAGCCATTTTCTTGAAGATAATCAAGGAGACCTTTTACGGAAGGTTCCTTCGGCGGAAAAGAACAGCCAAAATCCGGCTTAGTATCATCATGTACGCGTTCAAACCGTTTGTTTTCGTAATCAATCCATATCTCGTCTTCATCGGTTTCGACGAGGCTTATTAAAGATTTTAGCAATTTATATGCGCTGTGTATCATAAAATACTCCTTTGTTTTTATGAAAATTTTACCACAAAGAAAGGATGATGTAAATTGAATGATTTAAGAAAAACAACAATTACCACATTGGAGGTGGCAGAGATGATGGAAGTTCCTCACAGTGATTTATTAAAGAAACTGGAGGGGCGTAAAGACAGAAAGGGTTATATCCAGATAATGACTGAAGGACAAATGTCCGTGAGTGATTACTTCATCCCATCAACCTACAAAGACGCCAGCGGAAAAGAAAACAAATGCTACGCAGTCACAAAGCTTGGTTGCGATTTCCTTGCTAATAAGTCTACTGGTGAAAAGGGTGTTCTGTTTACGGCGAGGTATGTGAAGCGTTTCTATGAGATGGAACACACCGAGCAGCAGAAAATATACGAAACCAAAGCCACATCCCTCGGTGAGGTCGCTTCCTTCAATAAGGAAATGGACAGGCGTATGGAGAAACAGGGTTCGGCACCGTGGAAGATATGTGAAGCCTTCAAAATGGTATCGGAGCAGTTTGGGATTCGGTTGCCGGATGACTTCGTAAAGATTCCGGATTATGAGCAGATGAAACTGCCGATGTAATTAGATAGGAGCATGAATCAATGGATAAACATTATGAGGAGTTCGTGAGAGCAAGAGAAGAAAGGGAGAGGTACGGAAAGGCATTACGCAGAAAGCGCAGGATACAGAAAGCGGTGGGCATTCTGATTCTTACGATAGCGTTCGCTGCATCAACTATCGGAATGGCGCTTGAAGGATGTCTGCTGGAATGGCTTGCTGCATGGGCGATTGTAGGAATACTTTCACTTGCCGTATGTTTAATTGTCAAGTGAATAAAATCTGGAAAATTAGAACTATGAGACAGGTTAAAGACCGGGTATTCCAAAGAAACAGGTACAAGTATTTGCGAATACCATGTAAGGAAGGGGGCGGTAATATGCGTAAGCCTAATATAGTCAGTTACATAAAGATCAATGGCGAATGGGTGGATCAGAAAGATATACCGCCGGAAATTGTAATGGATATTGTTGAGAAGGTAATAAAGAGAGCTGCATCAACGATTGGGTTTGAGGCTGCACGCATTTCAAAAGAAAAAAACGCCTAAAGATGGTGAAAGGAGAACGAGCTAATGCAGAAAAGAATGTATGCGGGGCTTGACGCAACAGACGGTGCCGGATTCGGTCCGACAGAGGTGATGCTGGTAGAAGCCAAAAGGGTACGCAGCGTCAGAGAGCGCGCTGTAAAGCTCCGGGAGAATGCAATGACATATATTTTCGGGACGATGATTAAGCAGATTCTTGAGGATCTGGATCTGTGGGAGGATGGAACACGATGAAATACATACAGTATTTACGCAGCTATGCTGCGATCACGACCGGGCTGCTTCTGGGTGGCGGGACATCATTTCTGCTCGGCATCTGTTCCGGCATGGAGATCTGCTCCCTGCTGTTTGTAGGGGTACTGGCATTCTCCGTCACTGCATCGGGATTTATGGCGTTGACGGAAGAACGCTTCGGGAGCGTGCGTATAAGAAAACACCGGGAAAAGCCGGAAAGAAAGTTACAGATATTTACACTGTAAGAAAAATAAGGAGGACAGGAAACATGACAGACAGAGATTTTGCCGTATGGTTGCGGAACATGGAGCTTGCTGTAAGTCGGGAAGCGCAGGCGAGAGGGATCCATATAAGCATAAATGCAGGAGGAGAAGGCACCAGCTTTGCATGTATTACAGACAGGATGCACAGCTACCATCACTGGACGTACAGCGATGGAGAAGAGGAATATATATATACGGATGATGATGAGAGTATATACAATCTCCTGCCGGAAGAAATCCGCATCGGAAAGGAACCATTAACAGAGGAGGTGAGAGCGTGAAGCAGCCGAAGAAACCAACACTGGCACAGAAAAAGCTTATTGCGGACGCCGGTCTGGATCCGGAAAAGTGGATGGTGCGGTATGAGGACAATGGATACCTGCACATCATTGACAAGGGCGTACTTGAACAGCGGGAAGTACATATCATTGACAAGCAGACAGGTCAGATTGTTAAAAGGCCGTCTGACGGCGGGGAGAACATTGGAATTGCCGGAAGAGCATCCCATGGTGGCAGGAACATGGAAAATGCCCCGGGGTTTTAGGAGAATCACCAGGGCAGAAAACAAAATATTACAAGTGCATTATAGCACGGAAAGGACAGTCATGAAAAGTATTTTTGAAGAAATTTCAATGGGAGTAGTAAAGATTTGTGAGGGCGCCGACCCGGAGAAAGTGGCAGAGGAATGCGCGGATAAGATCATCAAGGAAATGTCTGGAGTAGGAGAAGGCGCGGGAGCAGAGAACGCATCCGGTTCTAGCGGAAAAAATGAGGACAGGGAAAATGCATCCGGTTCCGGCAGGGAAAACGGGGACAAGCCGGCGGAACAGAGAAACTTCGCTGCAGATGAAAAAGCTTCTGCTGGCAGAGAGCATGAAAATTTCCTCATCAGTGCGGAAGACCTCGAGACATTCCGGGTGAGTATAGCGCATGAGGCGGGGGATCCTGGAATAAACTTTTTGGTTACTGGAAATGCCAGGAGTATCTTTAACGGAATTGCAAACCTGCTTGAATATACAGCACTCACGCTCGCTGACGGAAAAGCAGCGGAAGCTGCGATGATTGCCGGGGAAATCGGAGAAGCGGTGAAAGAAGAGATCTTATCAGGAGGTGTGCATAATGAGGAAGATTAAACTGAAAAAACTGAGGATGGAGAATTTTAAGGGATTTAAGGAAGCAGAATTTAACTTCTTTGATCATACCAGGGTATCCGGAGCTAACGGACTGGGAAAATCCACACTTGCAGCGGCATACATGTGGCTGCTCTGGAACATTGACTATAACCTGTCCAGCAATCCGAATGTACGCCGGAAGATCAATCGCCAGCCGGTCAATGATGTGCTGGTGACAGTGGAGGGGACGCTGGATATTGACGGAACTGAGGTGACCGCCAGAAAGCAGCAGAAACGGACATTTAAAAAAGACGGTTCTTTCACGGATGATAATACATATTTTATCAACGACGCGCCCAAGACACTGCGCGATTTTAACGAGTATTTCGGGTTTGACATGGATGTATTCAAGTTGTGCTCCAACGTCAACGCGTTCCTGGCGCAGAAACCGAAGGAGATGCGGGAATTTCTGTTTGGCTTGGTGGAAGATGTTTCAGATCTGGATGTTGCCCGGAAATTCGGGGAACTGGCGGAGCTTGTACCATTGCTGGAAAAATATACTGTTGAAGAGCTGACGGCAATGAATAAAGCCAGCATTACCAGGATCACTAAAGAGCAGAACGGCATTCCGATGGCGATTGCCGAAAACAAACGTTATCTGGTGGATGTGGACACGGCAGAGCTGGAGCTGCAGAAGAATGCCCTCCAGGAACAGATTCGCTCCATTAGGGAACAGCTTGACGATTCCGAAAAAGCGAGGACCGAGTGGCAGAAAAAATCGGATGGCATCATGGAGCTGCAGTTTAAGAAATCAGATATGGAACGCCTGGAAGCGGACAAGCTGCTGGCCGCAAGGTCGCAGATCCAGGGCGAGATAGATGCGGCGGAAAATGGCTTCCAGGAAGCAGTAAGGATCCACGGGGATGCAGAGCGCCGGATTGCCGCACTGGAGCAGGAAAACCGGCAGAAAGAGGAACAGAAAGGGAAGCTGGCTGAACGATGGAAGGAAGAGGCCAGAAAGACATTCCCTGGGGAACAGGATGAGTTTATCGGTATTACGGAGGCCGATCTGCTATGCCCGACCTGTGGGCAGCCACTGCCGGAAAATCTGAAGGCTGAGAAAATTGCAAGAAGTAAAGCCGACAGAGAGGAATTTTACAGAAAAAAAGAAGTCGACAGGGAAAAATTTTACAGAGACAAGGAGGATTCCAAGACAGCTATAAATGAAGCAGGAAAGAAACTGGTAGGAGAGATCAGAGCCAATACGGAAAAGATTGCAGAATTGCAGTCAACCATCGAACAGGCAAAGTCTGACAAGATCAGATACAACTCCGAAAAATCTGCTGCGATGAAACGGCTCGATGACCTGCCGGTTACGCCGGATATGTCTGGCAACCAGGAGTATGAGGCACTCTGCCTGGAGATCCGGACGAAGGAAGCGGCTCTGAAGGCTGAGAATACTGGCGCTGATTACCGGATGGCGCTCCGCGGGCAGCTGGAAACCGCGCAGCATGAACTGGATGAGGTGAAAGACAAACTGCAGGCAGTCATAAAAAATGCAGAATTTGAGCAGCGCATCGCTGACCTGGAAGCCAGCCGTCTGACGCTGGAGCAGAAGAAAGCAGACTGCGAAAAGGTGATGGATCTGCTGAACCAGCTGGATGAGCGGAAAAATACTTTTCTGGTTGATAAGATCAATGCGCATTTCCAGTTTGTTAGATGGGATCTGTTCAGCCGGGCAAAGAACGGTTCCTATAAAAAGGATTACTGCAGGCCTGTTATCGAGAATAAAGACTATGGCGACGATACCAATACCGGTCTGGAGATCCTTGCAAGACTTGATATTGCGATGGCGGCGCAGCGGGCTTCCGGCATCTGCTGCCCGGTATTCCTGGACTACGGGGAGAGCATTGATTCCTGGCGGATCCCAGAGAGCGAGAGCCAGCTGATCGTACTTTGCAGGACGGATGATCTGGAACTGAAGATTGAGGAGGTGGCGTGAGTGATGAGCGATACGTCGATATGCTGTGATATCCCGGAAGAACATAATGAGATTACCGGAAACCCGCTGGATATGAGTTATCGGAGGAGCGATTGTACTCTGATGGAGGAGTTTCCAAACGGAAGAATGCTTGATGATCTGGATTTGTCAGTACGGACATATAACTGTTTGAGGCGGCATGGAGTTCGCACGGTCGAGGAGCTTCGGAAAATGAGCGATGAGGAGTTGCGTTCCGTCAGAAATATTGGTCAAAGGTGCATTGATGAAATAAAAGAAAGACTCAAGGAGGAAGAAACATGGCAGTAAATACAGCAGTAGCAACAACAGGCAATACAGCATTATCAAATGGGCAGCCCAAAGTAGGCATTGCTACTTATCTTGGCAGTGATGCGGTCCGTGCAAACATCGCTGGTGTGATCGGTGAAAAAAATGTAACCAGATTTATTTCCAGTGTGGTATCGGCAGTGCAGATCAATCCGGCACTGGCGGCCTGCACAAATGGCAGTATCCTGTCTGCGGCTCTGCAGGGGGAGGCGCTCCAGCTTGCGCCAAGCCCGCAGCTCGGACAGTTTTATATGGTGCCTTACGATAAAAAGGAAAAGGTCAATGGAAAATGGCAGGTAGTCGCGAAAGAAGCACAATTCCAGATTGGGTACAAGGGCTATATCCAGCTGGCAATCCGCTCCGGGCAGTACCGCAAAATCGTAGTATCGGAGATCAAAGAGGGAGAATGTAAATACAATCCTATTACAGAGGAAATGGAGCTTTTCCCTATCATGGATCCTGCAAAACGCGAGGGAGCGTCAACCGTTGGCTATTATGCGATGTTTGAATTGATGAACGGTTTCCGCAAGGAGTTATTCAGCCCGAAGGAGGCGGTTGAATCGCACGCGCGCAAATATTCGCAGGCATACCGCACCGACCTTGATAAAGGTTATAAAAACAGTAAATGGACGACAGACTTTGACGCAATGGCAAAAAAGACACTGATCCGGCAGCTGATCGGCAAGTGGGGAATCATGTCCGTGGAAATGCAGCAGGCATATGAAAAGGACATGGCAGTTATCGATGAGGACGGCACGGCGCGATATATTGACAACGCGGATACGGTTGATGTAGAAGCACAGGTGCAGCAGGACATTGCCCAGAGCGCCAATTCCGTCCCGTTTACGGGCAGCGGGGGAAAGAAGGCGGGCAGCATCCCCGGACAGGCAAAGCCGCAGGCATCTGCTCCGGTCCCGGAGAGGGTATCCGGGGAAGTTGTGGAAGAAGATGATGTGCCGGATTTCATGAAATGAGGTAGGCGGAAATGATACTTAAATGCATTGGCTCCGGCTCATCCGGAAACTGTTATCTGCTGGAGAATGATACAGAATGCCTTGTGATCGAAGCGGGTGTTCCGTTCAAGGAAATCAAGAAAGCCCTGAATTTTAATATCAGCAAGATTGTGGGTGTTATATGCACCCATAGTCATGCTGACCATTCCGGCAGGGCCTATGAGTACGAGGCAGTTGGTATCCCGGTACTTAAGCCGTATGAGCAAACCACCAGACTGGCATACCTGGGCGGATTTGAGATTACTGCATTCGACCTGACGGACAGGCAGGGGAGATTTATGCACAGCAATTCAGACGGCTCGGAGTGCCCCTGTTATGGATTTTATATCATCCATCCGGAGATGGGCAGCATGGTGTATGCTACGGATTGCGAGCTGATCAAGTGGCGGTTTGGCAGCAATGTTAATCACATTCTGGTGGAAGCAAACTATGCTGCCGATTTGATAGATCCGGATGCAGCCAACCGTGCCCATGTATTAACCGGACATTTAGAGTTGCAGACCACGCTGGATTTTCTGCGGGCAAACAACAGCCCGGAACTGCGGACCGTTACACTATGTCATCTGTCGGAATGCAACAGCGATGAAATCCGGTTTATGACGGAAGCAGAAAAAGCTGTTGACCCAGGATGCCGGGTTGCAGTGGCGAAGAAGGGGATTTCAGTGGATGTAAGTTTGGTACCGTTTTAGAAGGAATCGTCTGCTTTGGGGAAAGAGTGATTAGCCGCCACGCTAATCTTAGTAACAGTGGATTGGGTTGTTACGTTAGGTGTATTTTTCATAAGAACCTCTCTTTCCGCACTGAATGAAAAAGTGCTGGTACAAATTAACAGAGTTGCGAGAAATTTTATGACGGCTAACCGCACTT
Organism: Marvinbryantia sp.; assembly: GCF_047017445.1. Lineage (NCBI taxonomy): Bacteria > Bacillati > Bacillota > Clostridia > Lachnospirales > Lachnospiraceae > Marvinbryantia > Marvinbryantia sp. The sequence goes on from NZ_JBKXTT010000007.1 coordinate 171,919, forward strand.
TTCCCTTTTGAGGCTTTTCCTCTCCCCAAAACAGCCAATAACTGTTTTTATTATACGACAACAATTTTGAACGTTCAAGTTTATTATAGAGCAAAATGCGAACTGGTGGTATGCGCGCGGATTTTACTGGTTCCAGAAAAACAAAGAAGAAAGGAAAATTTGCAATGAATAAAGTAAATCTCGAAACATTCGCAGGCGGTGCCCTGCAGGAGAAATTTGATGCTGCTATGGAGCAGGTACTGAAAAACATGATGGACCCAAATACGCCGTGGAAAAACAAGCGCGGCATCACGATTGATGTAACATTTGAGCAGAATGAGGACAGGGACGATGCATCTGTAGGTGTTGCAGTAAAAACCAAGCTGGCAGCTGTAAAGCCGATCGGAACGAGGATGTCTATCGGACACGACATCAAGACCGGTGAAACCTATGCCGAAGAGTATGGCACGCAGGTCCGCGGGCAGATGTCGATGGAGGATTACCAGAAGCAGGAGGAAGAGAGCGCTTCCGCCGAAGGGGAAACAGAGAAAACCGTAGTTGATTTCAGGGCAGCCAGACAGGCATAAAAAGGAGGATAAAACGATGAATGGATTAAAAGAAGCACTGGAGTATGCAGTAGAGCTGAAAAAGCCGGAGATTGTGAATGTTGGAGGGGAAGATTATTCCGACAAGCGCCTGTACCGCATCTGTCACAACCCGAAAGCCGGAAAGATTGGAATGACCACGCTGACAAGCCTGGTGGAATATCTGAAAGCGGGTATCGATGACATGGATGGCAGGATGATTGTCCATGTGGTAAGCCCGACACGGGTACTGCTGTGTTCGCCGCTGGATCTGGACCGTGAACGTGAGTACATGGTGGAGGTTAATGCGCAGGTGCCCGAGTTCCGGTATGGCAGCTATATGGGGCATGAGAGCTTTCTGATCGCACTGCAGTCTAAATTTATCGGCAATGGGGACCGTGATCTGCTGCTGAGATTTGCAGGAACAGTGGAGAATGGCACTGTCGCGCAGTATGGCGATGACGGGGTATCCCAGAAGGCGACCATCAAAACAGGAATCGCATCCAAAGGAGAAGCAATCGTGCCGAACCCGGTGAAGCTGCGTCCGTTCCGCACATTTATGGAGGTAGAGCAGCCGGAGAGCGCGTTTGTGTTCCGTATGCGACAGAATGAGCGTGACGGTGTGGAATGCGCCATCTTTGAGGCTGACGGCGGGGCATGGATGAATGCTGCAATGAAGAACGTAAAAGAGTATCTGCAGTATGAGCTGGCGGAGCTGCCGCAGTTTACGGTGATCTCGTAAGGGCGGGAGTGTTGATCAACGTTACATAGCAACTATCAACCAGACATGCGTTTCACATGGGAATAAATATATCACGAGATTTTATAAGCCATGATTATTGCGTAGGGCGGGTAGAGGATTGCTTTCTATCCGCCTGTAAAGGAGAAAGATTATGAGAGTTAAGATAAAAACCGAAAAAGAAGTGGAATTAATCAGCTATTACGTTGTCCGTGGAATAAGCGTGGGATTCGATGGAACCAAGAGCGTGATTGCTGAAAAGAAATTTGAGAACAGACCGCGTGCAGATGAAATAGCGGCATTTATTTTGGAGTGCGGCTGCGCCTTTGCTTCGGTAGTTGAGAATTACTGCTGCATAGAGGACGGGCTGCCGTTTGCATGAGGGAGTGATATGGTTGGATGAGAACAGAAAGCCCTCAGAAGTCCTTGAAGAAATCCTTGCTTACATGAAAGCCTGCCAGAAAGAATACCAGGAATGTTCGTCTGCCGTCTGGAAGCATGACAGATGTGTGCAGGATTTCCTGCATGAGTTCGAATTTTCCGCCAGTAAGCAGGAGCGGAATAAGATTGCGACGAGACTGAGCCGCAGTCGGAAAGAGCGCAGGCGGCTGAAAGACCGGGCGCAGATGTTGGAAAATGTGGCGAAATTTTATGGCGACAAGAGCAACAGGCAGTTTTTCGACAGGCTAAAAAATCTGATCAATGAGCAGAAAAAGGTCGAGGAATATCTGGAGAGCGAGAGGGTATACAAACCGAGAGGAAGTGACAGTATTGGACATACAGATTGATTCGCGCGAAAAGGCGCGGGCGATCACAAAAATCATTGATGAGTTTGGTCGCCAGGGTATTGGATATTATACGAGCAAATTATGGGTGGGCGATTACATGTCGCTGGACAATCCGCGCCTTATCATAGACCGGAAACGGTCGCTTACAGAGGTATGCGGGAATCTGTGTCAGCAGCATAAGCGCTTTAAGGATGAGCTTGTAAGAGCGCAGGAGCGCGGTATACAGATGGTTATCCTGGTGGAGCACAGTGCACATATAAAAAGCATTGACGATGTGGAGAAATGGAAGAATCCGCGCACGCGGGCATGGGAAAAGAAGATCCGGGAGCAGGCTGGCTGCGGGTATGATTTCCCAATCGAGGATGCAATCATGCTGGCAAAACAGTATGGGTTTAAAGTATCGGCTCCACCAACGCCAGGACCGACGCTTGCAAAGCAGATGCGGACGCTTTCGGAACGTTATGGTGTGCGCTGGGAATTCTGCAGCAAACAGCAGACCGGGAAACGCATTATTGAGATCCTGCGTGACGGCTTATGACACTGGAGGAAGTAAAGCAGATTCCGATGCGCGAAGTAGTGGAGCGGTATGGATTTACGCCGAACAGGGCGGGATTCATACACTGCCCCTTCCATTCGGGAGATAAGGGCGCATCACTGAAAGTTTACAAAAAAGACTGGTACTGCCACGCCTGCGGAGCGGGAAAAGACCAGATAGATTTTGTTATGCGCATGGATGACCTTTCCTTCAAGGAGGCATTTATGGCGCTTGGCGGAACCTATGACACGGAGGACCGGGAAGAAGTCAAGCAGAAGATAAGACAGGCAGAGAAGCGGCGGCAGGAACGCGCAGAAAAGGAAGCGCGGCTGAAACAGCGCATAGATGAAAATAACCGCTATATTTCGGCACTGCGGAATGGAATCGAGTATTTTCCTGTTTATTCTGAGGAGTGGTGTTTTTGCCAGAGCGCGCTGCCGTACCAGCTATATTTACATGACATCTTGAATGAAATGAGGGCGGATATATGAAGCCTTTGAATGACTATGACAAAAACAGCATAATGGATGAGGCTGTCTTTAAGGAGATATTCAGCCAGCAGGACATCGTATACCGTTCTCAGCTAATTGCGTCTCTTTCTATGCGAGCAAAGGAGCTGCGGATAAAAGGAGAGTTTGACAGGGTGCTGAAGGCATACGAGAAAAAGGAACGTGACGAAAAGAAAGAGGACGTCACGCTGCTGGAACACTGGACCAACTTTACAGGCGGTGGTTACGACCGGATGAAATGCGCGCAGTGGATTGCTACGGATGATGGTGTGCGCCTGTACAACACAAACAGTGGGGCACAGGATATCGTAGCGTGCAGGCATCCGATCATGCCGGTGAGACGGATGAGAAACCTGCAGACGGATGAGGAGCAGGTGACGATTGCCTTTAAACGCAATGGGAAATGGTCGGAACTTACGGTTCCCAAGACAACAATCGCACAGGCGTCAAAAATATGCGGGCTTTCGGCAAAATCCATCCTTGTAACGAGCGAGAATGCAAAATACCTTGTGCGTTACCTCGCGGACATAGAAGCGGACAATGAGGGCGATATACCGCTGGTATTGTCGTCATCAAAGCTCGGATGGGTAAAAGAGAGCTTCCTGCCATACGATACAGACATCGTGTTTGACGGAAATGCAAAATTCCGGCAGACATATGAGGCGGTAAAGAGCAGCGGCGACCGGGCGAAATGGTACTCGCACATTAAACAGCTCCGCAGGTCCGGGAGGTTTGAGATTAAGTTTCTGCTGGCTGCGTCTTTTGCGAGCGTCCTGCTCAAAATCACGGGCGGGCTGCCCTTTATCGTGGACCTGTGGGGCGAGACAGAAGGGGGAAAGTCGGTGACGCTGATGGTGGCGGCATCAGTATGGGCAAATCCCGGAAAAGGACTCTACATAAGGGATTACGCAAGTACGGACGTCGGGCTTGAAGCACTGGCAGATTTTTTAAATAACCTGCCGGTGGTCCTGGATGATACGAGTAAACGCAACAAGATGGTGGAGCAGCGTTTTGAGGAGATAATATACAACCTCTGCTCCGGCAAGGGAAAAACACGTTCCAACAAGGATCTCGGCATCAACCGCGAGAATACGTGGGAAAATATCGTTCTCACAAACGGGGAGCAGCCGGTTACGGGCAACGTTTCGCAGGGCGGAGCTTTCAACCGTGTGCTGGAAGTCGAAGCAGGGGATCACATCTTTGCTGACCCGCAGGAGACAGTGGAAATCGTAAAGAAGAATTACGGATTTGCGGGAAAGGATTTTGTGGACACCGTAAGGCTTATAGGGGCTGATGAAATCAGAAAGATACAGAAGGAATTCCAGAAGGAGATATTTTCGGATGAGAAAATGCAGAAGCAGTCGATATCCCTGTCCATCGTTCTGACGGCGGATAAGATTGCTACAGACTATCTTTTTAAGGACGGACAGTATCTTTCGCTGGATGAAGCCAGGGAGGTTCTTATTGACCGTAATGAGCTGTCTGACAATGAGAGGTGCTACCGGTTCCTGTTGGACAAGATAGCAATGAACAGCAGCCGGTTCGACGCAACTGCAAATATTGAGAAGTGGGGGATTATTGACGGGGATTATGCTGCCTTTTATCCGCAGGCATTCAATGAGCTTTGCCAGCAGGGTGGTTTTTCGCGGAAATCTTTCCTGTCATGGGCAGAGCGGAAAAAACTGATACAGACGGACTGCCAAGGGAAGAGAAGCAGGGTGAAGAGTATCGGCGGTAAGAAAGTGCGCTGCATTTTTCTGAAACTGACAGAGGAAAAAGAGACAGATGCGGACGGTTCAGAGCATCTCGGAAATGGGATGAAAGTGGACAGAAACGGGTTCTTGCAGCTTGAAGATGGTGTGCAGGAGACAATCCCGTTTACTTGAGTAACGCCCCTGTGTTCCGGCAGGTGATACCGCAAAATGTTCAAAAAATCCAGTATTTATGCGGGTTTGCGGGATACGGTAACACTTTTACACCTGGAACACCGGAAAAACCATCTATATATAGAGAAAAATAAAAATATTTTTTTAAGATGGGAATTTTATTATTTTTATCCCCACGCGTAGGTGTACACAAAAAAGGTGTTACTGTGTTACGTATGACAAAAAATCCAGTATTTACGCGGGTTTGCGCGGGAACACAGAACGGAACACAGCGGTAACATAAAAAATAAAGGTGACACCGTTAATGCGGTATGGAGGTGTTATATGGCAGGCGTGACAAAAGCAGACATCCCACATGAATCGGAAATGATGGGGATGCTCTGGACCATGATAAAAGAATTTTACATACCGGAAGATAATGATGAATTCTGGCTTGCCGTTATAAGGCGGACGGAGGAGATAGACCAGAAGTGTCATTCGAGGCTCGGACAGAAGCTGATGGTAGCCTTTGCGGATTATCTTGAGGAAAAACAGAAGGATATGGGGGAGACAGGCAATGGACAGAAACTTAATAGCAGGGACTGCACATGAATTATACGGACAGGGTAAATCGCCGAAACAGATCGCGGCTGTGCTGCATACATCAGTCCAGACCGCATATGAACTGACACGCGATATTCCGAAGGGAGAACTGAATGACAATGGTCTCACGAGCAAATTACAGGTCATGGCGGATTTCCCGGTGCGGTGGATAGATGCCGTGAATCCGATAAGGAGATATTACGGGCATGAGCCGATGGAGTTGCATTTTGATCAATAAAACCGGAAAGGAGCACACAGAAAACATGCGCTTCTGCAGGCGCGGCTTTCGGACGAACGGAGAAAGGGTCGGATGGAAAAATGACGTGGTTGGACGGGAACGAGCCTATGCTGCAAAAGATTGGTGTACATTGCCGGAGCGGATCGTGGAGGCGGCCGAGCGGCTGCGGGGCGTCCAGATTGAGCATATGGATGCAGTGGAGCTGATAAAAAGATTTAACCACTCCAACGTATTAATCTATGCCGATCCGCCGTACATGCTCCAGACCAGGCATGGGAAGCAATACCGCTGTGAAATGGATGACCAGCAGCATGAGCGGCTGTTGGATGCGCTGGAAGCCCATACAGGACCGGTAATATTAAGCGGCTATGATTCGCCGTTATACAGCGAAAGGCTGCGGAAATGGAACAGGGAAGAGCGCACGGCATACTCCCAGATCGCCAGCAGAAAGACAGAAGTAATTTGGATGAATTTTGATCCGGCCGGACAGCAGATGCGGCTTGATATCTGAACAGGAGGAAGGGGAATGAATATTTTAGAGCAGATTTTGGAGGAGATTGATCAAAAAATTGAAAAAGCAAAGGAATTAATGGTTTCATGTCCATGCGATAGGCTGGATGTAATAGCAAACGAAACAGCGGAAGCATTTATAGAAGCATACAAAGAATGCCAGGAAATTATCTGCTCCCACATGGAAGATGAACCTGTAAGTAATACTGACAAGTTGGATAATGGGTGGATCCCGGCAGAAATTCCACCAAAAACAAATGATTACATTCTTCTTTCATTTTCGAATTTTTCACTGCCACTGGTAGGAAGATACGGCGCGGATGAAACTGGAGGGCATTTTATCTGGGAGATTGTGACGGAGATGATACGTGTATCGGTAACGATTTATACGTGAATGCGTGGCGGACGCTTCCGAAACCCTACCGCCAGAAGGAGGACTAGCTGGATGATTAAATGCATACTGATACTTGCAGCGCTACCGTTTCTGGGCAATGAGCACCCAGAGGAACCGGAATACATCGTAATCGAGAGCGATTATGAAGGAGCGGTGCTGCTAGACATAGAAATGGGCGCGCGGTATCTGAAGACTGATGAAGGAATTTACATACTGGAGGATATGTGAAATGGGAAAAGCACTATTGGTACTGGAGAAGATGCCGGAGAGTTGTGAACTGTGTCCGTTTTTCCAGAATATTTACTGTGACATGGTGTGTAAAGCAAATAACAGAACCATAGATTATCCGTATCCAAAGGATTTTAAACAGAATTGGTGCCCGCTGATACCGATGCCGGAGAAGCCGGATTATCCACCAATAAGCAAGTGCTCTCATGTGGCGGGATGGAATGATTGTATAGATGCTATCTACACAGAATCAGAAAAAGAAAACAAAGGAGTGATTACACGCAAATGCAGAATGAATACATGTTCAACCGGGCATTCCGGGAATACGTAAACAGATACGCCGCAGACCACGGCATCACACCGGAGCAGGCGCTGGAACGTGCAGAGGTGCAGCAGGCGGCAAGGTTTTATTCGGAGGTGTGAGGATGATGGTCGAATATCCATGCAATAAATGTTCTGAGCGCCGTGTTGGCTGTCACGTTTCCTGCAAGGCATACCTGTCTGTGAAAGAGCAGAATATCAGGGAAGCGAAAGCTGTTAATGCACGACGCATGAAGGATAAAGAGCTATCTGATGCGAAGAGAGACGGCTATATGCGGATGACAAAAGGCAGCAAGGATAACAGCAGGGTGATCCGAAGCCGGAAGCGGTAGCGGAAATGCCAGGGAGGGAACATGAGAACAGGAGACAAGATAAAGTTATACAGGATTGCCAGAAGGGAAACAGACCGCTGTGGGAAGATGAACCAGGCTAAAATAATCAGCCAGATCTGGACAGTAGCAGGTATATATCCGCATTTTGCGCTTCTGGTGAACCGATATGGGATAAGGGAATGCTTTAGTTATTGGTATTTGCGGCGGCACGCACATGTGCCGCGAAAGACTGAACGTAATGGTGTGATAGTATGGGAATGGGGTGATTGCAGTGCAGAGCAGCAGAATACGTAGTAGTGTAGCAGGCGGGGAAATGCTGGGCAGCAGGGTGTGTGCAGAAGAGCGTGGCATAAGCCGAGATGAAATTAAAAAGCAGAATGAGCAGGTAAAGGCATGGTTATGGCGGTACCGGGAAGCACGAAAGGATGTCCGGCGCTGGGAGGAAGAGCTTGCGGAACTGGTCGGGATGCAGGAGAGTGCCAGTGCAATCCGGTATTCGGATATGCCGAAGGGCGGTGGTGGACAGGCTGATCTGTCGGATGAAATGGTGGAGCGGGAGAAGCTATGGAGAAAGATTCAGAAAGCGCGCTACAAGCGGATACGGGTGTTTGCGGAGATTAAGAATGCGATTGAGCGCCTGCCGACAGCAGATGAGCGGGAAGTGATGTCGTACCGGTATCTGGAGCTGATGAGCTGGGAGCAGATATGCGTGAAAATTGAAAAGGAGTGGGCGCAGACACATAGAATCCACAGCAGGGCATTAGAAAATATCTTAAAATACGTATAAATATGTATAATATGTGATTGACATACGTGCCGATACGTGTTAAAATATAATCATGAAAGGGGGATACAATGAAAGCATCAGAGTTGGTTAAGCTATTAAAGAAAAATGGTTGTTATCTCGTGGAACATGGAAAAGAGCACGATAAATGGCACAGTGATATCACCGGGAAAAATTTCATGATTCCGCGGCATGGTAGCAAAGAAATAGCGACTGGAACAGCAAACAGGATATTGAAGGATGCGGGGCTGAGATAGCCCTTGCATCTGGCATATATAGACATCATTAGAAAGGAGTCATGAAAATGGCAAAATATGTATATCCGGCGATTTTTACACCGGAAAAAGAAGGGGGATATTCCGTATTCTTTCCGGATCTGGAAGGATGTTATACCTGTGGCGATGATCTGCAGGATGCTCTGTTTATGGCAAATGATGTTTTGGCATTTGTCCTTTATGATTACGAGTCAGAGGGACGGGAAATTCCGGCACCGTCAAAAGCAGAAAACGTAGAGAAATCAGACGGAGATTTCGTGAATTATATTGCATGCGATACTGTGGAATATGCAAGAATGCATAATAGCAGGGCGGTAAAAAAGACACTTACTATTCCGCAATGGCTGAATGATATTGCCATAAGACAGGATGTCAACTTTTCACAGGTTCTGCAGGAAGCACTGATGGAAAAAGTGGGGGCAAAATAAAAAAATTTGTAAAATGATATGGAATGATACACCCAACCTGTGTTATAGTGTAAACTGAAAGAAGTGAGAGATAGGGAGACCTGTCTCTTTTCTTTTACTTCCCTCCCTCATAATTTTCTTATAGGCGTTTGCGAAACGCCTAATGCCGCATAAATACGGCATTTTTTAACCACAAAAAACAAATAACCCCTCACCGGATATGGTATAATAGAGTTGACGAAAAACTATAAACCATGCATCCAAGAAAGGAGTTATTCTGACATCTATGATACCATATAAACAGCTTTCTTTGGCAGATTTTTTTTCGGATTGCCAAGATAAATTTGAAAATGACAAACCTGGGTTTCTGTCTCTATTAGAAAACCACATCGATATTGATGAGATCGTTCCGATTTCTTTTCGAAATCATTTCTATGCATCAACGGGCAGAACCCGTAAATACCCTTTAAGCGCTTTGCTATGGGCGTTGATTATTCAGCGTATTTTTTCTATTCCCACAGACCAGCTTCTTTTAACTTTTCTTGCTTATTCAAAACCACTGCGTGAATTTTGTGGTTTCACTAAAGTTCCAGATGCTTCTAAAATCACCCGCTTCAAACAGGACTTTATGGATGACCTTCAGCTTGTTTTTGATAACCTTGTTGAATTAACCGAACCAATCTGTCATGCTATTGATTCTTCAAAAGCTGATATGACCATCTTTGATTCTTCTGGCATTGAGGCTTTCGTTACTGAAAATAATCCGAAATACGCAAATCGTATTATCAGGCAACTCAAAGCTTATGCCAAAGCTAACAGCTTCGACAAGAGTTATGATCCTTATAAAGCAGCTTATGGTTCTATGCCAACACACGCATCCGCAAATCCAGAAATTAAACAGTTATACATTAATGGTCATTTTTGCTATGTCTTCAAGTTTGGCATTATTACCAATGGTCTTGGCATTATCCGGCATATATCTTTTTACAACAAAGACTTTATGACCTCACATCCTGAAATCGTTGTGGAAAAGAAATCTGATTCTCCTGATGAAGATAAGTGTGTTCATGATGCTAAATTACTCATTCCTACACTAAAAGATTTCTTTGCGAAGCATCCGCTTATGAATCCCAAAACATTTCTTGGTGATGCAGCATTTGACTCCTGCCAGCTTTATGGAGAACTGCTGACAGGCAATACCTTTGGCGAAAATAAACACTTTAAAAAAGCATACATTCCTCTGAATTCCAGATCCGGATTAAAAAATCCTGATTGTAAAGTGAATGAAAACGGCATCCCTTGCTGCCCTAATGATGATTCACTTCCAATGAAACACGAAGGCACATCTACAAGAAAAAATGGTTTAAAAAGATATAAGTTTATCTGTCCTAAGATAAAGTATGTTAAGGATGCATCAACCGGAAAATATCATAGACATTGTATCTGCGATAATCCCTGTACTACTTCTGAGTGTGGACGTATGATCTATGTTTATCCTGAAAAAGATCTTCGTGCCTATCCCGGAACCATTCGTGGAACCGAAGAATGGGATAACACTTACAAAATCAGAACCGCAGTAGAAAGAGATATCAATCACATAAAAGAGAATCTCTGTCTTGCAGGACGTCGTACTCAGAATGAGAAAACATTGCATGCAGACTTAATTCTTGCTGGAATCACCCAACTCATTACAGTTGTTCTTGCAGACAAAATCAAACATCATGAATACATACGAAGTCTGAAACCACTCATCGCTTAGGTCTTATTAACTTTATAAAGCCTGTAGCTTATTAAAGTGCGCCTAAAAACGGTAGTTATCCACTTCTCATCTTAGGATTCGTACTCTATACGAATTCTTCCTTGTTTGGATTCAAGATTGTGAACGAGCATTGCGAGTTTCGCAATTACCTAAATTTTCTTATTTTGACTGGCGCCCTGTAGAAATATTGGGCGCTTTTATCATGCAATAAAGAAAGGAGATCCACTGATGAAGGGATATTCATATAGATGCATGAATTGCCGTGCTACGCAGATAGTTCCACGTAGCAAAGCAAAATATACAGATGGCAGAGTCTGTAGCGAATGCGGTAGTTCTTTGGTGTCGGTGGGAGAGATGGAATATGGTATTGATGTTGCATTAAAAGACTCTGGAGCGGTAGCAAATGCTTAAATCGTGTCAGTATTGTGGCAGAATCCACGACAGTAGGTATGACTGCGGGCGCAGACCGATGCGGAAAAGAGCGGCTGCCACAGAAACGGACCGCTTCCGGAGGTCACAGGCATGGACAGACAAAAGCATCGAAATAAGACAGCGGGATAATTACCTCTGTCAGATATGTATGCGGAAACTATATAATACACTCTGGCAGTATAACTATAATGGACTGTCTGTCCATCATGCCGTTCCGGTCAATACGGACTGGGACAAGCGGCTGGATGACGATAACCTGCTGACAGTCTGCCAGATGCATCATGAGATGGCAGAGAATGGAGAAATCCCGTATGAAGTGGTTAAAGGCATCATCGACGAACAGGAAGCGAAAAGGGAAGCGACAGAGGCATCCCCCGGGGTAATTGACTGAATTGTGCGGAAATTGCTCAGACGTACAGCTGGGGGCACGAAGATAAAAAATTCCCAGATCAGCTTTTGAAAGGAGGGTTGCGGTATGCCGACACCGGCAAAACCAGCTAAAATACTGGAAATGGAAAAACGTTCCCATAGAACGAAAAAAGAGATTGCGCAGCGGAAAAATGCAGAAGCAGCTCTTCTGACAGGGGTTGTTCTGAAGGAAAAGAGAGAAGTAAAAAATAATCAGATAGCTCATAAAGAATTTCAGAGACTTAGGAAGCTGCTGAAATCTATTGACAAAGACGATGACCTTTATGGTGAGACGATAAACAGATACTGTATGTTAATAGCTGAATGCGAGGAGTTCCAGCAGAAGAGAGAGAAGATATACGAACAGCTCTGCGACTTCCAGGAAAGGATGGAAGAACTTGTGGAGCGGGAGGAACTGTCATGGAAAGAAGCATATTCCACCGAGGTGTCCATGCAGCGTAACCTCGTGTCAATGGATAAGCAGATCCAGACAAAGCGAAAAATGCTGCTGGATATGGAGAAGGAAAATGTAATGACGATTGCATCTGCTTTGAGGTCGATACCTAAAAAGCCGGAGTCGAAGAAAAATGCCTTGAAGGAAGTGCTTTCGGGTGGTTAGAGACGGAAAAGCATATGCATATGCGAAATGGTGTCTGTCTGAAACAGAGGGAAAAGCACCTCGCTACGTAAAATTGCAGGCTGAAAAGTGGCTGGAGATTGCGGACGGTGAAAATCCGGATGCGTATGTGGATGAGGGAGCTTATGAGAAAATCTGTAAGCTCCTGCAGCTAATGATACATCCGGATCTGCATTGCAGCATGTATGATGGTCTGGAAGATTATGCGTGGCTGTTTATTGTTGCGTGCTTGTGCACGATGTGCAGGGCAGAATCAGAATATTATAAGCTTTCGGGAGATACTACCGGAAAGCTTAAGATCCGGTATTACCAGACGGGACTGCTGGAGATAGCAAGAAAAAATTACAAAACGTTTAATGCAGCGGTCATATTTATCCTGCTGATGCTTACGGAACCGGATTTTTCCCGGTTCTTTTCGGTTGCTCCGGAGCTGAAGCTTTCGCAGGAGCTGTACATCGCAGTCAAAAAGATTATCAAGAGCAGCCCGCTGCTGTTTGATGAAGAGGATCCGGTTTTTAAAATAAACCGGAAAGAAATCATCTGTCTCTTAAACGAGAACAATTATATTCCTCTTGCTTATTCGCAGGACAAGATGGATGGAAAGCTGGCAAATTGTTTTCTCGCAGATGAAGTTGCGGCGATGGATTCCTATCCTGTATCTGCCATGCGGACAAGCCAGAGAACCCTTCTGTCGAAGCTTGGGCTTATCATATCAACACAGTATCCAAACTACGACAACGGGTTTATCGTAGAACTCAGAATAGCAAAATCTGTGCTTGATGGGACGAGCAAAAAGCGCTATTTTGCGCTGATTTATGAACCGGATGACGAATTGAAGCAGGGAGATACATGGCAGACAGACGACAGATGTATTTACCAGGCGAATCCGGTATCCGTGCATAACAAAATTCACTTCCAGAGCATCGTGGATGACAGGGACACGGCTGTTCTATACGAGACTTACCGCCAGGAATTTCTGTGCAAAGCGCTAAACCTGCTCTACCGGAGCATTGGGACGGAGCAGTATATTGATCCGCAGAAAGTACGGCTTTGTGCAGATGATATCCCGCTTCCTTGGTGGCACGGCAGGCGGGTATGGATTGGGATGGACTTGTCTCAGACAGAAGATAATACTGCTGTGGCGATGGTAACGGAACATGAAGGAATTGTTTATGCCAAAGCTTTTGGATTTATTCCGAAAGACAGGATCCTCATCAAGAGCAAAAAAGAGGGCGTTGATTACAGGGAGCTTGTAAAATCCGGCGAATGCTTTGCGTGTGGCGGCGAGGTGATTTCTTATGGCTTTGTGGAAGACTTTATCATCCACACGTTGCAGGAGGAGTACGGAGTGGAGATTGAGCAGGTGGGGTATGATAGGTACAACGCTATTTCTACAGTACAAAAGCTGGAAGAAGCAGGAATTGAATGCGTGGAAATAAAACAGCATTCATCTGTGCTGCATATGCCGACAAAATGGCTTAAAGAAGTAATTCTTAGCGCCCTGTTCCGGTATGCAAGGAGTACGCTTCTGGAGATTAATTTCCAGAATGCCCGTGTAACTGAAGATACGAATAAAAATAAATATGTGAACAAAAAGAAGAGCGAAGGAAAGGTGGATCTCTGCGTTGCGCTGATCAATGCAATGTATCTGCTCCAGCAGGAACAGTTATATGGCAGTACTTTTGTGGTGCAGTGCTGATGACGAGCATTTTGAAGGGAGACAATCATAATGGGCATCTGGCCATTTGGCAGACGAAAAGAAGAGATACGGGCTGACACGGATGCGCAGAGCGGGAATATCGTGGAATCTGATGTGCTGCTCAGCGCATTGCTCGGAAAATCTGTGATATCGAAAGAAAAGGCACTGGAGATTCCGGCAGTGCAAGGGTGTATAAATCTGATTGCCGGGACCATTTCTACGCTGCCGATAAGACTGTACAAACAGAACAGCAACGGAACGGTAGAGGAGGTCCGGGGAGACCGCAGGGCGTTCATACTGAATAACGAAACAGGAGATACGCTGACGGCGACGCAGTTCTGGAGGGCAATCCTGGAGGATTATTTCCTCGGAAAAGGCGGTTATGCCTATATAAACCGTGTGGGGATGGAAGTATGGAGCCTGCATTACGTAGATGAGACATGTATTTCCTTCCAGTACAGCACAGACCCCATATTCAAGGACTATGACATTCTGGTGCAGGGGCAGAGGTACAAGCCGTACCAGTTTTTCAAGATCCTGCGGAAGACAAAAAATGGATGGGATTCCAGGAGTATCGTGGAGGAAAACCCGCTTCTGATTGCTGTTGCATACGCCTCAATGGTTTATGAGGAAAACATGGTCCGCAAAGGTGGAAACAAACGGGGCTTTCTGAAGTCGCAGAAATCTCTGACAAGGGATGCAATCGATGCACTGAAGGAAGCATTCCGTAAGTTGTACAGTAATTCCGAGGAAAACGTTGTTGTACTGAATAACGGCATTGAATTCCAGGAATCGTCGAATACATCTGTTGAGCTGCAGCTTAACGAAAATAAGGAATCCAACACGAAAAGTATCTGTGAGTGTATCGGGGTTCCTCCGGGTATGATTACCGGCGGAGCAACCGATAAAGATTTTGACAATTTCATAAGACTGTGCACCGGCATCATGAATGATATCGAGTGCAGCCTGGACCGTGACCTGCTTCTGGAATCAGAAAAAGGTCTTTTTTACTGGGCGTTTGACACGAAAGAGCTGACGCGCGGCAATATAAAGGAGCGGTACGAGGCATATAAAATCGCATTGGAGAAGAATTTCATGCAGATCGATGAAGTACGGGAAAAAGAGGATATGGAGCCGATGGGCTTTGACTGGATTACCCTTGGTCTGGACCAGGTGCTCTATAACCCGAAAACGGGGCAGATTTACACGCCCAATACCAATGCGGTCCAGAATATGAACAGTATGAACGCGGCACTTAATGGCGAAAACAGGGCATACACGGGACAGAATCTGATCATCACTGGACCGCCAGGAAGCGGAAAGACGACATGGGTACATGGACAGATGCAGCCGGGAGAGATGGTGCTGGATCTGGATTCCATTAAATGCGCCCTGTGCGGAAATGATGAAATGCATGGGCAGGTGGATGATGGGATGGTGCAGATACTCGGCACTGTCCGCGATGCAGTATATCGGGCGGTTTCCGAGCGGAAAAATCCGGGAAAGTGCTACATCATCACGACAGAAACAGACCTGCCGACGCTCCGTAATTGGCAGGTATATTTAAATGCAGAGCTGAAGGTGATGGATACTCCGAAGGAGATATGCCTGCAGCGCGTTCGGGATGACCCGACAAGACCGGACAAGCAGGTATTTTTCGGGCTGATTAATAAATGGTTCGATTCATGGAAGGGAGGTGAAGGGGTATGAGAGCAGAATTAAGGGCTGACGGGCTGCATATCAGCGGTTACGTCAATGTTCCGGGCAGGACATCCAGACCGGTTATGACACCGAGGGGCAGGGTGATCGAGGTTATTGAGCAGAGGGCTTTTGCTGAAGCGATTAGCAGGGCGGGAAATATCCGGCTTCTGCTGGATCACAACCAGTCGCGCGTGTTGGCATCCACGGAAGATGGCACGTTGAAAGCACGTGAAGATGAGATCGGGCTCCGGGCGGAATCGGTTGTTACGGATGCGGAAGTGATTGCAGGGGCAAAAGCTGGGAAATTAAAGGGATGGTCCTTTAATATGCGGAATGTGACGGATTCCATCGAAGAGCGTGCGGAAGGGCTTCCTATCCGCCATGTGAAGTCGTTTGACATGGATGAGATCACACTTGTCATGAACCGGCTTCCGGTCTATTCTTCCACATCCGTCGAGGTGCGGGCGGATACAGAGGAAGAGGTTGAAACGAGGGCGCTGTATATGGACACGGAATATAGCGAATATGCGCCGGAGGAAAAGCCAGGAAGCGTTGTAGACTATTCCGGCTATGAAAAACGTATCCAGGCGCTGGAACAGTAGATTTTATCAAAGGAGGAACAAGAAATGAATCTGAAAAAATTAATGGAACAGAGAGCGCAGCTCAAGGCAGAGCTGGACAGGATTCTGGAAACTGCGAAAACAGAAGAAAGAGCCATGACAGATGAGGAGAACACGAAATTTGAGGAGCTTGAAGGAAAGATCAAGAACCTCGATCGCACGATCAAGGCCGAGGAACGCGCGCGGGACCTTAATCTGAATGTCGTAGATGATAAAAAGAAGGAGGAACTGCGCGCAGAAGAAATTGCAGAACAGGAGGAAAGAGCGTTTGCGAATTACATCCGGGGCGTGGTTTCGGAGGAGAGAGCGGAAAATCTGACTGCCGGTGACAACGGGGCGGTGATCCCGGCATCCATTGCAAGCAAAATCCTTAAAAAGGTATATGATATCTGCCCAATCTACCAGCTTGCTACAAGATACGCGGTCGGTGGAACCCTTGCTATTCCGTACTATGATGAATCGGAAAACTCCATCACAATGGCATATGCTACGGAATTTACCGAGCTGCAGTCCTCATCCGGTAAATTCAAATCCATTGAGCTGAAGGGCTTCCTCGCAGGAGTACTGACAAAGGTGTCGAAGTCACTGGTCAATAACTCCTCTTTTGATATTGTGAATTTTGTGATCAATGCAATGGCGGAGGCAATCGTGAAATGGATTGAGAATGAATGTCTGAATGGAACGGCTGATAAGATCGATGGCATCTCCAAAGCTAAACAGGTTGTGACTGCGAAAGCGGAGGCGGCGATTACGCCGGATGAGCTGATTGACCTGCAGGAAGAGGTGCCGGACAGATACCAGCCGGGCTGTATCTGGATCATGAACAAGGCAACCAGGACATCGATCAGAAAGCTGAAGGACAATGACGGGAACTATATCCTGAACAAGGACGCTACTGCGAGATGGGGTTATACACTGTTCGGAAGCGATGTGTACTGCTCAGACAATATGCCGAAAATGGCAGCGGGTAAGACTGCAATTGTTTATGGTGACATGTCAGGGCTTGCCGTTAAGATTTCCGAGGGCATGAATATCGAGGTGCTGCGTGAGATTTTTGCAACTCAGCACGCGCTTGGCGTCGTTGGCTGGCTGGAAATGGACGCAAAAATCGAGGACGAGCAGAAAATCGCTGTTCTGAAGATGAAAGCGGCGGCACAGCAGGCAGACTAAACAGGAGGTGCTGCAAATGAAGATAAGGGCGCTGACAAGCTTCTGCGGCTCCCTGTGCATGGCAAAGGGGGAAATCCGCGAGTGCAGTGACGGTGCTGTACTTGCGGACCTGCTGGACGCAGGTTATATTGAGACAGTTGAGGCAAAGCCGGATGAAGCTGGCGAAGAGGCTGATGCTGCCCAAGAAAAGCCAGATGTGAGTGCTGGAGGAGATGCTCCGGCAGAGAAAACGGATGAAACTGGCGGAGACCGGAAAACATCTGTGAAATCCGGCAGAAAACGCGCTTCCGGCGAAAAAGGAGCTGATTCCAGTGAAAGTAAGTGAGATAACGGAAAAGGACGTGCTGGAATATATCCGGCAGGACGGGGGCAGCGCGCGGGAAGTTGAGCCGTTGCTCAGCGCTGCGCTCGCTTTTGTCCGGTCGTATACAGGGCTGACAGATGAAGAGATAGATGAGCACGAGGATTTTTATATTGTTGTGCTCATTCTCTGCCAGGATATGTATGATAACCGCGCACTTTATCCGGAAAAAAATAATCTCAATAAGGTTGTTGACACGATTCTGGGAATGCACCGGAAAAATCTGCTGTGAGGTGACGATTATGTATGTAAATCCGGGAAATCTGGATAAAAAAATCCAGATTATCAGACTGGTTCCGGGCGGAACGAATGCCAACGGTTTTCCAGTGCCGCCAACGGAAAGCATTGTCCGGGAACCGTGGGCACAGGTTACGAATACGAGCGGAAGCGAGATTATAAAAGCAAACTCGGAATTCTCGGAAGCAAAGAAGCGCTTTCTGATACGGTATGGGGAGGCAGAAATCAATACCGACATGATTGTGCGGTATGCCGGGAAGGATTATGACATCGAATATGTCAACCCATACCGGGAAGATAAGGATTACATGGAAATCTGGACAAAGATTTCGGAAAGGGTGTGAGCGCGGTGGCAAGAATGCGAGTGGAGGGGTTTGACGCACTGATGAAAGCGTTTGATAACTTTGCAGATATAACGGAGGTGTCTATTAAGGCTGTCAATGTAACGGCGCCGGTACTGGAGAAAAGCCTGAAAAACCAGATAGCCGGGGCAGTGAAGAAAGGCTATTCCGTCGATCATGAACTTGAGCGCTCAATCGCTGCACGTCCGGCAAAGAAAAACCAGTACGGTGTATTTTCAGTAATCGGACCTGTTGGAAGTGATTCAAAAGGAGTGTCCAACGCGAAGAAACTGGCGATTCTGGAATATGGTCGACGTGGTGGTTACAAAGACAGCAGGGGGCGGGAGGTACCGCCGCAGGAACCATGCGCCGGACTTAGAGATAAAGCAGTGGAAAGCGTCAGAAGCGAATGCAACGAACTTATCCAGAAAGGAATCGATTCTTATCTGGATAAGCTCTGGGGGTAGGATATGACAGTAAACGAAAAGATAATGCGGGCTCTGAAACCGCTCGGAATTCCGGTTGTTGCGGATTTTTCCGGCGGAGGGGAAAAAGAATATATCACGTTCAATTATGCATCAGATGAAGCAGCATTATCGGGAGATGATGGACCGATGGAAGTGGTCGCATCCATGCAGATTCATTATTTTCTTCCTATGGACAGGGATTATCTTTCCATCAAAAAGCGGATTCGCAAAGCGTTATTTTCAGCTGGGTTTACCTATCCATCAGTAGAGCACCTGACGGAACCGGAGGGGAATATCCGTCATCTGATTTTTGAATGCGAAATTGAAAATGATGATGAATTGGAGTGTTGATGCGAGATTGAAAATGACGATGAATTAGAGGACTGATGCAAAGTTGAAAGCGATAACGCATCAGAGTAATCATTAACAGACCTGTGGGTCTTTAAAACTAAAGGAGGAGTTTGATATGGCACATATTGGCATGAAATACCCGGTGGCGGCACCGTGGAAAGAAGGAAACAATTATGATGCAGGCTATGTCGTGGGTAAGGCAATCAGTTTTACCGGGACGCCGAATAAAAATGACACAACGCTTTATGCAGATGACGGGGCGTCGGAGACGGATCTGTCTGTAAGGGACTGGGGAACATCGCTCAGCACGGATGATTTGTCACTGAAGGTGCAGGCTGATTTGCTGGGACACACCTACAAAGAGGCTGCGGGCACGGGTGATGCGGCTACCCCGGAAGAAATTGAAATCGGGACGGACGATGTCGCTCCGTATGTTGGGATGGGCTTTTACAAGCGCCGCAGAAAGAATAACATCACATCGTTTACTGCAATTTGGCTGTATAAAGTGCAGAACAGTGAGCCGACAGAGAATGCAGAAACGAAAGGTGAATCCACAAACTTCCAGACACCGACGATCGAAGGAAAGGCGTTCCCGGTGGAAATCAAGGATGAAGATGGAAATGTAAAAATGTCCATCGGCAAAAGGCTTATTTTCAGCACAGAGGCAGCTGCCAAGGCATGGCTGGATAAGCAGGCAAAAATCGGACAGGCATCTGCTTAACGGGAGGGTGAAATGAGCGATTTAAGACCGAAGGGCGTTGAGATAGAACTTGGTGGGCAGAAGAGAAATCTTCTGTTCACCATTAACGCGATTGATGAAATCCAGGCAAGATGTAACATGCCGCTGATTGACGTCATGCAGTATGCAGCGAAAGCGGCTGACGGGAAGATGGACCATGAGACGCTGGACTATTTCCGGGCAGTTGTTACGACACTTGTGAATGATGCGGACGGGGAGCAGCACAGCGAAAAAGAGGTCGGAAGATTTCTCACGCTCGAAAATTACAGACCTGTTGCATGGAAGGTACTGGAAGCATATGGTCTTTCCATGCCGGATCCGGACGAAGATGAAGAGAACGACGAAGAAGAGGATGGGGATGAAAACCCAAAAGCAGGGACCGGGCAGTAAATATTGCCCGGCTGCTCTATGTTGGAGGAAAGATTTTAAATTATTCGGAAAATGAGACATTCCGGATGACGCTGAGAAAGTTTTATCTGATCTATGATGAATACCTAGAACTGAGCGGACATAAGAAGAAAGAACCTAATCTGTTGGATATGTTTTAGGGGCTGTGTGGGCGGCTCCTTCCGGGGAAGGTGATAATTACCATATATGATACTATTCCAATTTATGGAAATAGCTGCTATAATGGGCGTATCACATATGAGGGAGGGGTTTACCTATGAGGACAAAAAAGGCAGTGACTGTTATAGGTATTTGTGTATCATTACTTGTAGCTAGTAATGCGAGCCGTGTAGCAGCGGAAGACAATGAATTTAAGGCGCAGAAAGATATCTTAACGCATACGGCAACTGCATTGAAGGAGCAATCATTTGATGCAGGTGTCTGTATTAAGCTGTTTGAGGATAACTATGATGATGTTTCGAAAATGACAGAATACGAAACATCAGATGCAATGGCCGGGTTCTTCTTTGCAAGTGTTTATCTTAGCACCTGTTACGATGATGGGACATATGCGCATGAGATTGGTCAAGAGGCAGTAGTTGGTCTGGAGGAATTGTATAAAGGCTATGTAAATGAATTCCAAAGTCATATTAAAACAGCATATGGTTATTATGATGAAATAATGAATAAGGATAATGAGAATGATTCGCAGTCGGATATGACAATGGGACAGAAAAATGCGCTTACTAGTGCTTTGAGTTATTTGGATTATTCAGCATTCTCATATACTGGGCTGATAGAGCAGCTTGAATATGAAGGATATTCAAATGAAGATGCAGTTTTTGCTGTTGATAATTGTGGGGCTGACTGGAATGAACAGGCAGCAAAGTCAGCTAAATCTTATTTGGAATATTCTGCATTTTCGCGAGACGGATTAATTGAACAACTGGAGTATGAAGGGTTTACTCATGAACAGGCCGTCTACGGTGTAGAATCTAATGGTTATTGAAAATAGTGTAATAAAGCATAGGAGATGAGGGCGAAGAAATTCGTCCTCATCTTTACCAAAACTAAATAACGAACGCAAAGAGACAGTCGAGCAAGGCTGTCTTTTTTGTGCGCAAAATTCAAAACTATCAAGGAGGAATAGATGATGAATGAAGTAATTAATGTAGCAAATAAAACACCGATTGAAATTGCATTGCAGATTGATGACGAGGGGTATACAACGTCAAAGAAATTGTATTCTTGGCTTGAACTTAACCCAGCGCATTATGCCAGATGGGTAAAAGAAAATATAACCGAAAACCCGTTTGCGGAAGAAAATGAGTTTTCGCCACTAAAGGTGAAAACCTCAAAGCAGGGCGGCAGACCAACAGAAGATTACCGGATTACCGCTTCTTTGGCAAAGCGCATCTCAATGGCAACAAAATCAGAGCGCGGAGAGGACGCACGGAAATATTTTCTGGGCTGTGAACAGGCGTTGAAACTGGTAGCGGAAGCTAATCACAAAAAGGAACTTGAACGTGCAAAGGGAATTGCTGTGCGGCAGGCATTGACGAAAGCACTCCAGCAGTCGAACGAAAATGAGCGTATGCATGGGCACGCGTACTCGACCTATACCAATGTAATCTATAAATCCATCTTTGGAAAAAACGCCAGCCAGCTCCGGGAAGAGTATGGTATCGGCAAAAAGGATAATCTGCGGGATTACTTCAGCGAGGAAGAATTAAAAGCGGTGCAGTCTGCTGAAATGCTGGTAAGCGGGCTTATAAGTTATGGATGGGGATACGACCAGATTAAGGATTTTATAATGCAGAATGTGCCGAAACAGCTTGCTGCATAATTTTATAAAATAATGCTGCGCAAAATGGGAGAAAACTTATTGAAAAATACTATGCGTATGGTATGATGGAAGAAAATACCATTTGAGGGAGGATTTGGTTATGAGGAAAATATTTATTTTACTGTGCGCTGCTTGCATATTACTCTTGCCATCCAATATTGTAGTTGCGGAAACGTATCCTGAAGTTGAGTGGAATGAGACCCTTATGTCCGGTTTTTTTGTGCTTGAGCCGGACGAAGTAATTGAATTAACAGACAATATTGCGTTGTATTATTACAATATAGTATTAAAGGATACAACATTTAATTGGAGGTTAGTGCTGACTGAGGACGAGTTTGATATTTATGATTACATGGAAGGATATCATAAAGCTTTTAAAGAAGATGCTAAAAACGAGCGGATTCATTGTTTAATATATTGTGCGGAGAAAAAAGAGGATAGAACTTCTACATGTATTCGTTTATCGGATCAATCGATAGACGCAACTGTACACAAATATGTTTCCGGAGAAACAATGGATGCAAATTTAATGTTTACCGGAGAATACATAAAAGAGCGAGTTGTTGATGTAGATACGGGATTTTATTATGACTATGATACCGGAGAAACAGGAACTCTGGATGAAGTCAATGATGAGGTTAAAGAAGAAAATCCGGTTAGTGAAAGCAGTGAAAAAAAGATGGAATCTCAAACAGAATATGTAGAAAAAGTATGGATTCCAAGTAGTGGATCAAAATACCACCGTAAGTCAACGTGTAGTGGTATGGATTCTCCAAGGGAGGTAAGTAGAGCAGAAGCGGAACAAATGGGATATGAACCGTGTAAGCGATGTTACTGATTTGCAAAAGTGAATATACAGATTTTTGAGACCGGAGAAATCTGGTCTCATTTTTATAAAATAATACTTGACAAATATTGTACGGGCGCATATTATAATAAATGTACGGGCAATATTTGGAGGTGATTAGATGAGCCCAGCAGGAAGACCTAAAATAGAAAATCCCAAAAATATACGTCTGGAAATCAGACTTACCGAACAAGAACATGAGCTATTGAATGAGTGTGCAGAAAGACTTAGTTCAACTAAAACGGAGGTTATAAATAAAGGGATTCAAATGGTTAAAGAAGAACTGGATAAAAAATAGAAGTTGCCCCGCTACCAACGACTGCAACTTCTAAATCCACACCAGAAGTCTCCTTCTGATAAATCTATCATATCAGATGGCGAGACTTCTTTCAAGAAAAATTTGAAAGGAGATTTTTAATTATGAGAATCAAAACATCAGAAAATTATCGGGGGGGGGTATTCCCCGACGAAGCAAGCTTCCAGAGGATTTACGAGGAATGTCTGGAGAACGGGTCGCAGGTGTCACAGAAAACCAGAGACTCTTATGATAAAATGCAGACATGGTTTGAGGAATATGTCTGCGCTATACAGGAAGATACTTTCCGATATGCCTATCAGTGTGGTTACGAAGCCGCGCAAAAAGAGATTGCGGAACATAGTGCTCCTGCAATTCTGGCGGAAGGCGGTGATGCTGCATGAGTAAGAAGCTTGTGACAAAAGAAATACCGGATATTCTGCCAGTGTCTGCTGAAAATTTAAGTAGTCTGGAAGTGTGGCTGCTTTTAAAACAATATGATGTTAAAAATCCCGCCGAATTTGTTGTATGTCGGAGAAAGATGGAAACTATTCTGGTTAATAAAGAATTACCGGATATCGAGGAGACGATACAGTTGATTAATCGAATTATGGCTGTGAAGTACCTGGACAAGGCAGAAGGATTATTTGAACAGTTTAAAAAGTTACAAGGGGAACGTGCATCCACTGTACTTCTGTACATCTGGATGGGCTGGCGGAAAGAAAGACAGGCAGCAGATTTAAATAAACGCGCACTGAATACGCTGAATGAAATCAAGAGGAACAGGCTGGTACGGAAATCCAGAAAAGAGAAGGATATGATTTCAGAACTGTTTGATATTGGTTTCGGTGTATATAATGATGAAGCGAAATGCGACTGGGATAAGGGCAAAGAATATGTTTTCGAGTATGGCTATATGCAGGGTATGAAGGCAGCAAAGGCAGAAATGAAAGCGAGGGCAGCGGTATGAACGAGATTATGAAAAGTACAATTACTTCAATGGAAGTTGCGGAGATGGTGGATAAGCGACATGCCGATTTGTTGAAGGATATTAGAAAATACTGCAGTCAGTTAGTTGAGGGAAAAATTCCCCTCAATGATTTCTTCACAGAAAGCACCTACGCCTCAGAAAATAACCGCACAGTGCCCTGCTACCTCGTCACCAAGAAAGGCTGCGAATTTATTGCCCACAAACTTACCGGGCAGAAGGGAACGGAATTTACAGCGCGCTACATAAACCGGTTCCATCAGATGGAAGAGGGAATAGGTATCATCGCTGCCGAGAAAATCCCGGTTGGCGAAGTAGCCAAACTTGCAAACGTCATGGACAGGGTGGCGGTAAGACAGAACCTTGCTCCACACCGGATTGCCGCGAATTTAAAGGCAATCTTCGAGCAGTTTGGCATCCGGCTGACAGATGATTTTGTGAAGGTGCCGGAATATGAGCAGTTAAAGCTGCCGGTAGAATAAATATATTTTATCACTAAACGCAAAGCGCTCAGAAATGGGCGCTTTTATAATGCAGATTTTTATGAGGTATAACTATGGCAGGAAAGAAAATTGGGTGTATACTTGCCCTTGATGGAGAAAGAGAATTTACTGCAGCAGTGCAGGCGGCGCAGAAGAGCACAAAGTTGTTTGAAGCGCAGTTAAAAGGGCTGGCTGAAAAATTTGAAGGTAATGCAAACTCAATGGATTATCTGCGCCAGAAGCAGGAGCTGCTTAAACAGCAGCAGGGAGCGTACCAGAAGCAGCTCGAAGCGGCGCAAGCAGGGCAGAAAAAAGCGAATGAAAACTACCGTGAGCAGAGCAAGCGTCTGGAGGAACTGGATAAACAGCTTAAGTCAGCAAGACAGGCGCAGGAGCAGATGGAAGCATCCGGGCAGCAGGGCACAAAAGAGTACGAGGAGCAGGCGAAGGCGGTTTCAGAGCTGGAAAAGGCTTATGATAAACAGAATATTGCCCGGACGAAGGAAATCGGCAGTATCGCTGAATGGGACAAAAAGGTTTATGAAGCGGAAAAGTCTCTGAAAAAGCAGAATGATGAAATAGAGAAAAATGAACAGTATCTGAAAGAAGCAGAACAGGCGACGGATCACTGCGCGACCAGCATTGATAAGATGGGGCAGGAAGCGAAACAGACATCGCAGGAGATGGAAGTATTTGGTGACGCTGCGGATGGAGTCACGCAGATCACGACGACGCTGGGGGATAAAGTGGCTTCCGCCTTTGTGGATAAAGGAGCTTCAGCCGCTCTGGACCTGTTGAAGAAAGGCGCGGAAGCCGTAAAGGAATCCATGTACGATTTAAGCGGCGCATCCGCAAAGCTTGCTGCGAGCACCGGTTTTTCCGAAGCCGCCGCGAAGAAATACCAGGCTGTCATGAAACAGATAAAGGGTGACAACTTCGGGAAAAGCTATGGTGATGTGGCGGATGCTATGAGCGAGGTCATCCAGATCATGGGCGAACTGGATGATTCCTCCATGACGGAGATCACAGAATCCGCCATCACCCTGCGCGATACCTTCGACATGGATGTCAACGAATCTATCCGCGCGGTCGATGTCATGATGAAGACGATGGGCGTGGATGCCACGACCGCATTTGACCTCATCACGAAAGGCGCGCAGAACGGACTGAACCGCTCCGGGGAACTGACGGACAACCTTACGGAGTATGCCCAGATCTGGGGACAGGCAGGCTTCTCCGCGGAAGAGATGTTTGCCATCCTGGAAAATGGTCTGGACGCCGGGGCATATAACCTTGACAAGGTAAATGACTATGTAAAGGAATTCGGGAACTCCCTCGCAGACGGGCGTATCGGGGACAACATTGACTATTTCTCGGACGGCACAAAGAAATTATTTGAAGAATGGAAAAACGGGAAGGCATCGACGAGCGATGTCTTTTATTCTGTTATAAACGACCTGTCGGAGATGGAGAACCAGCAGCAGGCGCTGACGATCGCAAGCGAGGTATGGTCGTCGCTCGGCGAGGACAACGCTATGCAGGTGATCACTGCCTTGGATGATGTGAACGATGCCTACAAGAATGTGCGCGGCACGATGGACAGTCTGAAGGAAGTGCGCTATTCCGATCTGGAAAGCGCGGTATCCGGTCTCGGCTCTGCAATCCAGGAGAATCTTGTCACTCCGATTGCAGATGCAGCACTGCCGAAGATCACGGGTCTGTTTGAGACTGCGACAGAAGTTGTCAACGGCATCGGGGAGGAGATCACGCCGCAGAAAAGCATCCTGGACGAGTTTGTCGAAGATATAAAAGCATCTAACGATGAAGTAGAAAAGGCACTGGAAAGCGCACAGGCCGTAGTGGATAATGCGACGGACGATGTGGAAAATTTGGAAGCGTACAAAACAGTGCTGATGGATCTGAATGAGCAGGAAAATCTGACGGAATTCCAGAAGTACCAGTTAGAGAGTGCAGTGCACGCACTGGGAGATTCGGTTCCCGGACTGACGGAAGCGTTTAACGAAGAGACGGGTGTACTGAATGCAACAAACGAAGAACTGGAGGCAATGTTCAAAAACGCGGAAGGGCTCGCGATGAAAAACGCGCTCCTGAAAGCGGAACAGCAGACCTACGAGGCACTGGCACAGGCAACGCTGGATAAAGCGCGGGCGGATGACGCAGTAAGACAGGCACAGGAAGAGTATGATGCCACACTGGAGAAAAGCAGGAAGTACGTGGAGGAAAACGGCACCGCGTTCAATAATTACGAAGGAGCAGTAATCAGTGCAAGCGATACGTTATGGGACGCGCAGCGGGCGCAGGAAGAGGCGAACAAGACTTTCAAAAAAGCAAAAGGGCAGGCAGATGATGAGAGCGCTGCACTGGAGCGGATCGCGGAACAGTATGGTCTGCTGCCGGAGAGCGCGAAAGAAGCGTCAGACAGCATAAATACGGTAGGGGATGCAGCAGGGGAAACTGCGCGCGTACTTGATGAATACGGAAACGATCTGACCGGTCTGTCCGAAGAGGAAGCAGCAGCCGTGACAGCAGCATCCGAGAAAATTGCAGAAGCCTACAGCAACATGCGGGATTCGATTGCCGGATCCATAGAAGGGACAGTATCACTGTTTGATGAATTTTCTGGCGGAGCGGAAGTAACGGCGGACGAGATCCTTACAAACCTCGAATCCCAGAAAGCCGGTATCGAGCAGTGGAGCGAAAACATGAAGATACTGGGCGAGGAAGCCGGGGGAAACATGTCGCAGGAGCTGTATGACGCGCTGGCTGAAATGGGACCGGAATCTGCAAATCTTGTACAGACACTTGTGGATACGCTCGGCTCGGACGCTGAGAAATTCAAGGAAATAGCCGATTTGTACGCAGAGAACCTAAAACTGCAGGATGATGCCGATGCAATCGCAGGCTATACTTCGGTCGGGGAGGGCATCAAAGAAAATATCGAAAAAGGTCTGGACGGCATCGATGAGGCAGTGGCTGAAAAGATACAGGGAAAGATAGCAGATGCTGCGGACGATATAGAAACAACGCAGTTCCGGCAGAAAAGCCAGGAATTTGTAAAGCCGATCGCTGAAGGAATACAGAGCGATACCAGCATAAGGGATGCGCTTACGGAAGTAGTAGGAAACGCAATTTCGGCAGTAGAGGGACAGGCGGATGACTATCGGCAGGCAGGGGCTGCGCTCGGCGAGAAAATATCCGAAGGGCTGCAGGAGGCTGTATCGGAATCTGACGGCACACTGATCCTGAATCCGGACGGTATCAGCGAAAAAAGCAGTGATTACGAAACGGCAGGGCGCACGCTCGGGGAAGCCGTCGTAAAAGGCCTGCAAGACACGCAGAAGAGCATCAACGATGCGCTGACTCCGGGAACAGAAGGAATCACCGGAAAATCGGAAGAGTACAGCGCAGCCGGGACAGCCCTCGGGGAAGCTTTTGCAGGCGGCTTGGAAAATGCAGAAAAAAGCGCATCCGGTGCCGGGGATACGGTTGCCGGTGGAGCAGCAAAGGCAATGCTGGATAAATCCAGAGATTTTCAGACTGCCGGGCAGCAGTCGGCACAGTCATATATTAATGCACTAAATGCCGCACGCCAGCAGGCGGCCCAGGCAGGCGGTGCTATCGCTTCCTCTGCGCGCAGCGCAGTGGCATCCTGGGAAAACTCGTTCTATAACGTCGGCTATAACATGGCGTCCGGCGTAGCTTCCGGCATTTACGGGGGAGCGAGTGGTGCTGTCAATGCGGCGGTAAATATGGCGTCGCGGACGCTGGCAGCGGCAAAGGCGGCGCTGGAGATTAAATCGCCGTCCAGAAAATTCCAGAGAGATGTCGGTGAACGCATCTCCGAAGGAACGGCATTCGGCATCACGCGGAAGGCATCCCTTGCCGGAAAAGCTGCGAAAAAGATGTCCGCAAAGGTCTACACCAATGCTACATCCTGGCTGTCGAAATATAAGAAATCCCACCAGGTATCCCTGGAGGATGAAAAGTGGTACTGGCAGCAGGTGCAGAAGCACGTAAAGAAAGGTACCGATGCCTACACAAAGGCTGCACAGAAGATCAAGCAGATAAGCATCCAGCAGACCGGGGTATCCTCTTCGCTGGCAGGGCAGATCGCGAAAAACTTCGGGGTCTCGAAGACAACGACCACCGGCAGCGGGAAGAAAAAAAAGACCACCAAAAAGGACGATGCCACTTATTACAGCGAGATCTACTCTGCTGCAGAGAAGTATCTGTCAAATTACGAGACACTGCATAACGTGTCATTGAAGCAGGAAAAAGCCTACTGGGTAGGAGTGCAGAAGCAGCTCAAAAAAGGCACACAGGGATATTACGACGCCCAGAAGCAGATCAATTCCATCAACGACCAGATCGCGCAGGCGGCAAAAGACCGGCTGACCACACAGGCATCCGTGCAGGACAGCATCCTTGATAAATATAAGGTCTATTACAAGGTATCCGCAAAGGCGGAGATGGATTACTGGAATACCGCCAGAAAGCAGTTTAAGACCGGGACAGATGAGCGCATCGAAGCAGACCGGAAATACTTTGAAGCGATGCAGGAGTGGTACGACCAGAGGAAAGAACTGGACGAGGATTACCTGGAAAACAGCAAAGATATCAACGATCAGCTCGCAGACAGCGTAAAGGAATTGCAGGACGCATATAAGGATGCGGTCGCCGAACGGAAGCAGGACATCCTCTCCTCCATGGATCTTTTCGAGGCGTGGGACGCGGACGGTTACACCATGGACACACTCCTGCACAACCTGCAGACACAGGTAGCAGGTCTTGCCCTGTGGGAGCAGCAGCTGGAAAAGTTAAAGAAGCGCGGGATCTCCACGGATCTCTACGACTACCTGCTGGAGCAGGGACCGGACGCGGCGGCAAACATCTATTCACTTGCAAATGCGACAGATGCGCAGCTTACGGAATACGAGAAGTTGTTTAAGCAGAAAAATGCCCTTGCGCAGTCACAGGCGGTGCAAGATAACGAATCCCTCCGGCAGGAGACCAATAAAGAGATCGCGCAGCTCCGCACGGAAGCGCAGGCGGAATTAAACGCGCTGAACGCAGACTACCGCGCGGCACTGCAGGAACTGAACGCGGGCATGGATTCCTCGCTGAAAAACCTGCTCGCAAAGGCCGGAAAGGTCGGGGAGGATGCGGTATCCGGTCTGGTTGGCGGGATAAAAAGCGCTGCGGATTCCGTAGAGGTCTATAAGAGCACGACCAAAGTCGTATCCAAAGTATCATCGGGGCTTTCCGCGCTGAAGAAAGAAGGCGGAGAGATCGGCTCCAGTACCCTGGACGGCATCCTTGCGGGGATGCTGGATGACGCGAAGATCCAGACGTCTGCGCAGAAAGTGATACAGTCGATCAAGCGCGCGATGGAAGAGGAGGCAGAGATCCACAGCCCGTCACGCCTCTTCCGGCGCGAGACCGGTCCGCAGATACCTGCCGGGGTAGCACTCGGCATGGAGGACGGCACGCCAGCGGCGGTGAGATCCGCACAGGAGATGATGCAGGAGACGCTTGACGCGGCGCAGGAAGAGATGGCAAAGCGCCAGACAGAGCTGCAGACATCCATCCCGGATTATTCCGGCGTCATGCGGCTAAACCGGATGCTGGAGGATTACCAACCGCAGGCATCGGTGGTAAATGTGGATAATAGCGGGATGATGGAGATGATGCAGCAGATGATGTCCGGCATGCACGACATGGTAGAGGAAATCAAGAACATGAAGATTGTGCTCGACACCGGGGAGACGGTCGGGGCACTGCAGAAGCCCCTGAGCCAGGAAAATGCAGCCGTGGCGGGCAGAAGAAGGCGACCGCGATAGAGACATAGAGACATATGCTGCACAATCAAAAATGTCATAAAAATGTGTATTAAATGGATATTCTTGTTGACAGATGTGTAATAAGTGTGTATAATATATACATAAGGAGGTACACTAATGAAACGCAGGGATTTAATAAGGAAACTGGAAGAGGCAGGGTTTTCATTCAAGGAACATGGCGGGAATCATGACACGTACAAACGTGGAAGTGATACAGAACAGGTTCCGAGACATACTGAAATCAATGAGATTACGGCAAAGAAAATCCTAAGGAAATGGGGACTGAAATAGTCCCCCGGTTTCCCGGTTATATCTTATAGAAAGGAAGGATGGGAGAGATGAAACAGGTATATCCAACATTTATTGCAGAGCATGGCGGGGACTTTCTCGTATACGTTCCTGATATGGAAATTTATACGGAAGGGAAAGATATGGCGGATGCCATTGAAATGGCGCGCGATGCAATCGGTCTGAAAGGAATAGACATGGAGGACGACGGTATAAAGATTCCGCTTCCCTCCGGAAGGGAACAGGCGATTGCAAAAGCACGTGAAGATGCGGACATCTTTGATTATTCTGCCGGGGTTCTTACACTGGTAGATATTGATTTTTCTGAGTACCGCAGAAGAATGGATAATAAAACTGTCAGAAGAAATGTCACGCTGCCAAACTGGCTGAACGTGGAAGCTGAAAAAGCACATATTAATGTGTCGCGGGTACTACAGGAGGCACTGATGACAAAACTGGGGGTGTCAAGGTAAAAATAATTGAAAATCTGAAATAAAGATTTTAAGAGGGCGGATGAACCGCTCTCTTTTTATACACTTTTTTAGGAGGTGGTTACGGTGACAATCAACGGATGGGACATATCAGAAGCAGAAGCGGTGCAGTGGAACGTGACGCCGGGCTTCCACTCCATATCGAATGACAGTGAGTGGGTGCGCGGCAGCCCGATGCCGGTGCTCATAGGGAATACCACAGGATTCAAGTCTATAAAGGTGACGCTGCTGGTAAAAGCGGACCGCGACCGGCAGGCTATCCTGCAGCGGTGCAGCCGGATCCTCTCACATCTGCTGGAACCGGCGGAGCTGGAGCTGGATGATTTCACGCATAAGTTTTACGGGATTCTGGCAAAGCATAGCCTGGAGGAAAACTCGCTGAACGTGCTGTTTGTGAAATTCAACCGCGCGGCGAAGCTGACACTGGAGTTTTCCTGTTACGAATACGCAGACATGGTGACACAGACCTTCACAGGGCAGACACAGATCTCCGTCACAAATCCCGGGAACATCGTCACGCCGGTACGTGTGGAGATCACACCGCAGACAGGCGTAGCATCTACGGTGATCACTGGGCTATGCAGGGAAGCGGGTACCGGGAAAGACCTGCCGGTAACAATCGGGGAGCTAGTGACGGGAAAGAACGTCATCCTCGATGGGGAGACCGGCCTGTTTACGCAGGACGGGGAAGTAAAAAAAGAATTGGAGATCTGGGGGCTGCCTGCGCTGCTCCCGGGCATAAACACAATAACTGTAAACAATAGCTGGACGGACATCACGCTGAAGTACCGTCCGCGCTTTATGTAAAGGAGAAAATAAAATGCAGATGACTCTCGGAGAAGTAAACAGACATTTTTCGGACCTGGCAGGGTGTGGGGGACTTGTACTCCCGTCGAAGCTCAGTTATGCGCTTGCCTGCAACCTGGAAAAACTCCAGAAAGAAGCGGAACACATCGACAAGGAGCGCGAAAAACTATGCAGACAGTATGCCGATAAGGATGGAGCCGGGAATGCTGTCATGGTGGACAGCGTGATCAAAGGAAAGAAAACGCGGGAATACCAGATATCCGAAGAAAACTGGAAAGCGTTTGAGGAGGAATACGGGGCGCTGCTGGACACGAAGATCGAGATCGATATCCGGAAAGCCAAAAGGGAAGAGGTGGAGCGCTGCGAACAGGCGGAGCGGTACAGCATCCCCACAGTGGCGCAGCTGCTGGCGCTCTCCTTCATGCTGGAGGAATAACAGAGGAGGGGATGCCCTGTGCTTAAGCTATTTGACAGGAACTACAATGCCATAGGGCATATCACAAAGTATAAGGACTGCAGGATAGAGAGCGATGTCTCCACCGGGGATAAGACGCTGTATTTCACATACCTCGCAAAGGATCCATCTCTGGAAAATGAGATGTACGTGCAGACAGAGGATGACGAGTACGTGATCAAGGAGGCGCCGGCAGACAGTAGCGCCTTCCCGCAGATCGTAGCGGTATTGAATCTGGAAGGGCTGCAGGCAAAAGCATGGCAGACTTTTTCTGTGACCGATACCACAGTCGATGAGGCGGCGCGCACCGCCCTTGCGGGGAGCGGTTGGACAGTCGGGTACTGCGACGTCACAAAACGCCGCAATGCCGGGATGATGCATGTCAACACATTGGGTGTGATCCAGAACCTGTGTAAGGCGTTTATGTGTGAGCCGGTCTATGATACAAAGGCAAAGACGGTATCCTTTTACACAAAGCGCGGGGAGGATAAGGGCGTATATTTTCTTTCCGGGCTGAATCTGAAACGACTAAAGAAGGAATCCGGCAGCCACGAGTTTTACACGCGCGTGATCCCGATCGGCGAGAACGGGCTGACGATCGAATCTGTCAACGACGGGAAAAAATATCTGGAAAACTTCCAGTACAGCAGCAAGGTGCTCGCGTACATTTGGAAGGACGAAAGCTACACGGATCCGCAGGCGCTGAAGGAAGATGCAGAACTGTGGCTGGAAGACCACGCAAAGCCAGAAGCGTCCTACCAGGCAGAGGTAAGGAACCTTGCCGCACAGAAGCCAGGATACTCCGTTCTGTCCTACAGTCTGGGCGATATGGTAAAGCTGGTTGACGAAGCCACCGGTACCATGGAAGAGCAGCGTATTGTGAAGATGGTGCACTACCCGGACAACCCGGATAAGGATACCTGCGAGATATCGAATACGGTGCTAACTTTTGAAGAGATGCAGGAGAGATACCAGGAAGCTGCCGCCGTCATAAACTTTACGGTTTCCGCAGACGGACGCTATACAGGCACTATCAATGTATCGGATATCCTGCACTTTGAAGAGGGGCTTGCCGGGAGCAGCACGATCGGAGGCATAAACAATAGCATTACCGACATCCAGGGCAAGCTTGCACTGACAGAGCTGACGGTCGGGGAGATCGAGGCGAACTATCTGAAAGCCGATGAAGCAGATTTAAAATATGCCACCATAGAAAGCCTGGATGCAACAAACATCCGGGTACATGACATCGAGGGTGATTACGCATCGTTCAAGTCACTGACGACGGATGAGTTTGCGTCCCACACAGCATTGATTGATAAGATATACAACGAGGAGCTGGTGACGGCAAAGGGCTGGATGCTGGAAGGGAGCATCGGCGACGCGCAGATATCGTCCTTAAATGCAAACAAGCTCCGGGCAGGTACCATTGATACCGCCATTGTTACCGTGGCGGGCACGGACGGGCGTATGCAGATCTCCGACAATACCATCCGGATTTCGGACGGCTCGCAGGTGCGGGTGCAAATCGGTAAGGACGCGTCGGATGACTATACGCTTGCTGTCTGGGATGCTGACGGGAATCTTATCTGGGATGCCCTCGGCGCTACGGAGAACACCATCCAGCGGAAAATCATCCGGGATAAAATGGTTGCCGAAGATGCTGCGATACAGGCTCTGAAGATTGACTTCCAGAGCTTTGATACGGCGCTGACGGACCAGGGCGTAACTATATCCGGGACCGTTGTGCAGGTGGGCAGTAAAACACTGAATGTGGCGCTGTCGGAGCAGACACAGGCATTGACAGAGCAGGGCGAGACGCTGACGGACCATGGGGCGAAAATCGCTGCAAATGAGAAGGCAATCTCGCTGCGTGTCACAAGCCAGGAATTTACGCAGTTTGCAGATGATGCGGACGCCAGGATTACGGATTCGCTGAACCGGCTGTCGACGGCGGAATCGTCAATAACTGCGCTGCAGGGGCAGATCGCACTGAAGGTGGAACAGAAGGATATCCAGACGGCGGTGAACAATATCCAGATCGGCGGTAGGAACCTGATTAAAAAAACAGCCTACAGCTACAGAAAAGACAATGGTGTGACGATATCCTACAATGATGATGGATACTTGACAGCAAAAGGAACGACTGCTGACGCAAGAAATGTTATAATCGTAAAACTGACCGATGCGGCGGGCTTATCCGGTAATTACACATTCAGCGTGGAGCGGGTTGCTGGAAGCGATGTGGTGTACAATCTGTCACTGTATCAGAATGGGATGGTTAAGAAGTCCATGCAAATAAAAGCAGGTGCGGATTCCATCACATTTGATGGGACTGGATATGACCTCGGATACATATCGATTGCCAACACCGCATCGGGACGAAGTATTGACCTGAAAGTGCGGTTCAAGCTGGAAAAAGGCAATAAAGTCACCGACTGGACGCCGGCACCGGAGGATGTGGACAACAAATTTGCCAGCTACAGCACCACCGCCCAGATGCAGTCCGCAATCGACCTTGCAAAAGACTCTATCACCACGGCAGTTTCGCAGACTTATGCGAAAAAATCAGAGGTCTCAACCGTATCCGGTAAAGTCTCATCGCTGGAAACGTGGAAGGCAGAAGCCAGCCAGAAGATTACAAAAGACGGCATCATTGCAACTGTAGGAAATTATTATGCGTACCAAAACGATCTGGCGGCGGCAGAGAACAGGATCACCACCGCAGAGTCGACGATCACCCAGCATACTGATCAGATCGCCCTGCGGGTTGAAAAATCCGGCATCATATCGGCGATTAACCAGACAGCAGAAAGTATAAAGATCTCAGCAGATAAGATCACGCTGGAGGGTGCTACCATCGCGGATTCCTTTACGGCTACCAACCTGCATATCACAGGTAACAGTACGTTTGACGGCACGCTAAATGGTGCAACCGGGAGCTTTTCGGGAAGTGTTACGGCTACAGATGGTTATATCGGAGATCTTCAGATTACCAGCGGATATTTACTTGGCGTGAATGGGAACGTGCAGACCATTGTCGGAACAGATTTTATTAGTATCGGCATCCCCAATAACGCCCATCGCTTTGTTGCTTCTTCGGATGGGACAGTAAATGCTTACAACATATACGCCAACGGCTTGATTGACGCAACCGGCAGTATCACGTCGGCGGGAAATATAAAAGCAGCATCCATGACTTCAACCGGCAGCCTGACCGCCGCATCCGCGACAGTAAGCGGCAGTTTGAAAGCAGCGTCTATGACCGTAACTGGCAGTCTGACAGCCGCCAGCGTCACCTTGAAGACCGGCGGGCTGCAGCTTCCGACACATACGGGTACAAGCTGGGCCAACAGCCCGACGTTCACAAAATGCATTGTAGCAACGCCGCACACCAATACATCATATTACCCAATTATCCGGCAGGACACGAAAAGCGGGAACATTTTTACACTGGGAGGATTCAGCACTGATAATGAGCGGTTTGGCATCTTCGGGTGCAAGAAAGGATGCCCGACGGGAACCTATGATTATGGCGCATTCCTCGACGTTACAAACGGGACTTATTATTTGGTAAGATGCAACGTGAATGTAACAGAGGGAGATGTGAGGATCAACGGAGGCCTTAGAGTCATCGAAAACTTTATAACAGACGGCAGCCTTACTGCTTCCGGGAAGATCTATACAAGCGATGCGATCGAGGTGGACGGCACCGTGCATCTGCACAATGTCTATACCTACCAGTCAACCGAGGCGGCCAATGTGAGGGTAGGGCTGACCGGACGTATTGCGAGGGCGTCCTCGTCATCTGTACGTTATAAAGACCTGGTATCCGTATTATCAACAGAGGATATAGAGCCGCTGTACGATATCCCGGTACACTGGTTTAAATACAAAGAGGGCTACATTGGCGTAGAAGATGAGCGCTACAGGAAAACCATCCCCGGCTTTATCGTCGAGGACTGGGAGGGTGTAATGCCGATCGCTATCGACCACAACCCGGACGGCAGCCCGGAAATGTGGAACAATAATATCGTTGTGCCGCTGATGTTTGAAATGATCAAAAACGAGCACAGGTGTAATACGGAGGTAAGGGACAGCCTGCAGGATTGTGACAGGCGCATTTACACGGCAGAATCCAGGATAGTATCCGCAGAGGACAGGATAGACGCCCTGCAGGACCAGCTTGCCGCGGCAAGGGATGAGATAAACGCCCTGCGCGCAAGGATAGCAGAGCAGGACGCCCTCATCGCAGGCCTTGGGGCGGCATAAAAAGGAGGTTTCTGCCGGAAGGCAGGGCATCATAAAAGTAAAAACACAACCCAAAGGAGGACAAAGACATGTTAAACAACCAGAAAAAGAGCATCACATTAACTGCAGAATCCGTTATCACGGTAACAGAGGGGGATACCACGAAACAGGTATCCGTGGAAGGGTACCGGTGTACAATCAGCTCCGAGAATCCGGAGGATATCAGCATCAGCCGTTACCCGCAGGGAACGGACGGGAAGAAACTGTACAAGGAGCACCGGGAGCAGTGCCGCGCGGACTATGCGGCATTCGAGGATGCGGCCTATGTGCTGCAGGATGAGATGATCGCCGCAGGCACAGAGTAATATCAGCACCCAAACGGAGGCAAGAAGATGGAAGCAGTACTGAAATTTACAGTCACAAACCAGGAAATCGCACGCACGGATGATTTTGCCATCGTGGAAGGCTCTGACAATTACCTCAGGGCACAGTTTACCTTTGAAACGCCGGACTGGGACGGGCTGGTAAAGAGCGGTGTATTTATTGACGAGGACGGGGAGGCGCATACCTCCCTCTGCACGGATGATATCTGCGATGTGCCGGTCTCGTGGCTCAAAGCCCAGAGGGGAGCAGTTGGCGTACTCGGCAGTGACGGCACCACAAAGATCACGACATCCGCCGCGCGGGTACGCATTCGGGAAAAAGGCTATACCGGGGACGGCGGTCTGGAGGAAGAGGCAGAGGGCTATTTCGACCAGATCATGGAGGCGTTTGTGCAGACGCGGAAAGAGACCACAGAAACGGCAGGACGCGCAGAAGGCGCAGAAAAGTCCGCGGAAGGCTGGGCGCACGGGCATGAGGATTTCCCGGAGCGCGCAGAGGATAACGCCATGTATTACGCAGACAGGGCGCGTGGGGCGGCAGAAGATGCGGCCGCAAGCCTTGCCGGGGCGGGAAAGTCTGCGGAAGACGCGGAAGCTGCGGCAATGCTGGCATCTGCGGACAGGAAGGAAACGGCTGCTTTAAAGGCGCAGGCACAGACAGCGGCGGAAAACGCACTCCTGTCAGAACAGGCTTCGGAAAAATCCAAGGCAGCCGCAGCACAGTCTGCGGCAGCTGCCGAGGCAG
This sequence comes from Marvinbryantia sp., assembly GCF_047017445.1. NCBI lineage: Bacteria > Bacillati > Bacillota > Clostridia > Lachnospirales > Lachnospiraceae > Marvinbryantia > Marvinbryantia sp. Next base: position 210,057 of record NZ_JBKXTT010000007.1, read on the forward strand.
CAGAAGGGCAGGCAGAATTGTCTGCACAGCAGACGGAAGAGAGCAGGAACGCGACCGAGCAGGCAAAAGCAGTTGTCATGCAGACCGGGGAAGAGGTCGCAGAAGACAGAGCAGCTGTCAGACAGATGGCAGATAACTTTAAACTGCTCCGCCAGCAGGCGGTTGCCGATGTAAATAATGCCGGACAGACCCAGACGGAGCGCGTGGAGGAAGCGGGGACGCAGGCGGTGGAAGATACCAGCACCGCGAAGACACAGGCGCTGTCGGAGGTACAGGCGGCAGGAGCTGCGCAGGTATCAGCCGTACAGACAGCCGGATCCGCGCAGGTCTCTTTCATACAGATGGAAGGGGATACCCAGACAGAAAGAGTGCAGGCAGCCGCCGCGGAGATCGCTGCAGACCGGGAGCAGGTCAGCGAAAACCGATCCGGCATCAGGAGCCTGCAGGAAGAGCTTGCTGTATCGGCGCCGGGTATCATACAGAGTGCTTCGGGGGCAGACGTGGTACTGAAAGACAGTGCAGAAAAACCGTTTAAACATCTGGGCATTTACGGGCGTTCCACCCAGAAGACCACGGCGGGGGCGCAGTTATGGGATCCGGAAAATTCCCAGGACGGTTATATCGATACGGCAGGAAATATAAGAAGTACGGGTAATCCGGAACAGAACGAGCAGTATAACAATTATATCGATGTCTCTGGTGTGAGCCACATAGTGTATAGTATGCGGGCCGCTGCCGAAAACCACAGCTTATGGTTAGGTATCGGCTGTTATGATGCGGATATGACATTTATGAGACGGTTAGTATACCAGAGTGGCGAAAATGAGTCAACTGCATCGGGCGGCTGGGATTTGCAGGAAGGAATCCGGTATATACGTATTTCCTATAGGAAATATTCGGACGTTGCTCTGAGTGTCTGCAAAGGAAATGCTATTATTGACGAACCCTACACCGGAGGCAGGCCCTCACCGAACCCGGAATATCCACAGGAGATTGTGAGTGCGGGGGATAAGGGGAATATTAATGTGGATGTGACAGGGAAGAATCTGATCCCGTTCCCGTATGTGGATGGAAACAGAGTGATTAATGGTGTCACAATAACCGTGAATGACGATGGAACATTGTTGTATAACGGCACGGCATCATCGGGGGTAAACATTGTACTGTTTAAAGGGGAAATGATGCTGAAGCCTGGCGTCAGTTATGCCATGAGCGGCAATCATGCGTATGCACTGCTTAATGGGATTTCCGGAAACTATATGGCAGGTGGCATACCATATACTGCAAAAGAAGGAGATTACATATCGCAGATATGGGTATGGTTTGCATCCGGTACAGTTTTTGATAATGTACTGATTGAGCCGCAATTAGAAACTGGAACAATGGGCACCGCTTACGAGCCGCCCCGTGCGCCCCAAACCCTCACACTCTCCACACCCAACGGCCTCCCCGGCATCCCGGTAACATCCGGAGGAAACTACACCGATGGAAACGGGCAGCAGTGGGTATGTGATGAGGTGGATTTTGGACGCGGGGTGTATGTGCAGAGGGTATGCAGTACTGTTCTTGATAACTCTAAAAACTGGGTAGCGTCTTCCGGCAGATTCTACGCAGACTTACATGATGCAGACAAAACTCCCGGAAGGAAAGTGTTCTGTGATGCATATACCGGCATGAAGGATGCAAATCTCAAAAACAATCAAATCGGATTATATCAGGACAGATCGGAGAGATATCCCGGGCAGAACTGGATATATGTAAAAGATGATTCTGTGCAGAATGCAGATGAAATGAAAGCAAAATTAAAAGATAATCCGATTACTGTACAATATATTTTAGCGCAGCCCATTGAAAACCCGCTCTCCGCTGAAGACCTCGCCGCTTACCGCGCTCTCCATACCAACTATCCGACAACGGTGACCGGTAATGATGCGGGAGCATGGATGTCTGTCAGATACGTGGCAGATACGGAAAACTATATCGCACAGAACTACGTGCCAAAAGAATCCTACAGCGCGCTGGAGCAGCGCGTAGCCGCCCTGGAGCAGAACACGCTTAACAACATTTAAGGAGGACAACCATGTACGATATTATCAAAACCGTAATCAGTTCCGGCAGATACGAGCTGTCGGACATGCTCGGAAAGATCGATACCATCTGGCTGCAGGGAGGTCTGACGGAGGAGCAGAGAACCGAACTGGTGGAACTTGCCCGTCAGAACGCACTCCCGGAAAACAGTTATACATCCGTACAGAAACAGATCGACAGCATCTTTACAAACCTTGGAGAGATGGCAGCTGCCATCAGAGCCAACACGGACGCGATCACTACTCTGCAGGGCGGTACAGTCACCCCGCCTGTGAAGGAGGAATACCCGGAGTATATCCAGCCTACCGGCGCACATGACGCCTACAATACCGGCGATAGAATGACCTATACGGATGGCAGACGCTACGTCTGCCGGATGGATGGCTGCGTCTGGGACCCGGATACATATCCGGATGCGTGGGAGCTGGTGGAAGAGGAGACGGACCCGGAAGCAGAGACAGGAGCAGAGCCGGAAACAGAGCCGGCAGAATAGGAGGCATATGGATATAAGGGCGGGACCGCGAAGGTCTTTTTATTTTACTTAAATTCGCACCGGCACGCGCCGGGGAAAGGAATTCCGATGGAGATTCTGGAATATCTGCAGGCACACTGGACGGAGTGGCTGTTTACGCTCATTTCTGCGGCCTTGGGGCTTGGTTACCGGAGCGTGTCTGCGCGTTTAAAAATGGAGCAGAGGAAGAATACAGCGATTGCGGACGGCGTACAGTCTCTGCTCCGCGACAGTATTGTGGAAAACTACAATAAATATACAGACCGGGGTTATTGTCCGATCTACGCAAAGGAATCTATCAAAAAGGTATATACCGCATATCATAATTTAGGCGGCAATGATGTGGCAACGGAACTGTATCATAAACTTCTGGCGATGCCGGAAGAGAAAGAAGGGGTAAAACATGAGAGACTGGAAGAAATGGATTAAAGCGGCAGGAGTAAGGGCAGTAAAGACGGTGGCGCAGACCGCCGTGGCGACAATCGGCTCATCCGTGGCGATGGGAGAAGTAAACTGGGTATTGGTGGCATCCTCTTCGGCGCTGGCGGGGATCGTATCCCTTCTGACATCGGTGGGAGGACTGCCGGAGCTGGAAGAGTAGCAGAATATATTAATGTCAAGCATTTTTGAAAATGTCCCGAAAAAACTGAAACATTAGCACCGGTTTTCCGGTGCTGATTTCATATGGCTACGTGGCAGATGTCCTCTGGAAGCTTAGGGCTCTGCCCTAAGAACCCGCAAGGGACCTGTCCCTTGACCCATAATCGGGCCCTGCCCGAACCCGCCCCGCAGGGGGCAGGAGAAAGGGCATATATCCTTTCTCCTTAGAAACAGCGTTTTCCGTGAGGCTTATCTCAAGAGACTTTCGCGGCATAACGGGGCCCCAACCCCATTATTCCACGGTTCTCCTGACAACGCCTCCGCTCCCTGTTCCTTCCGCCTTTTTTCGGGCGATCTCCTCACGGATCAGCCGTTTTACGGCTCCCTGTTTTGACGGCTGTTCCCAAAACCAGCGGATGATATCAAGGTCTGTGCGGAGGTTCAGTTTTAAGTAAATTCCCTGTGTATGTTCTTTATCATATTTTTTCTGTGCTTTTGTATGCGCTTCGATGCAGTCGATCCAGTCCCTCATGTGATCTCTCCTTTCGGTAGGTATATACCTATCATCTTTTTCTGCTGCTTTTTATGCTGGAACGTCATCCATTAGATGGTGCTCCTGTGTCTTTACGAATTTCTGGAAAGTTTTGCTGCGCCAGGGATGGCTCATTGGCGGAATATAATGTCTTTTTGCTTTGGGCGGCTGATAGTCTGCATCCAGATCCCGGGATCTTTCCATATGTTCGGGGATCTCCTCCAGTGCATGGACATCCTTGTCATTGACACAGCAGAAAAGGCTTCCGTCAAAAGCCTGGATAACCATTATTTTTGTGCCTTTGCGGTAATGTACCTGTTTCCCTCTGGCGTCCAGCATCCGGTAATGGCGGTGCCGGAACTGGATCGCATGCCCGCAATCCACGGTCCGTTCTGTCAGGACAGCGAGAACCAGGTTGATTTTTTCATTTTCCGGTTGCGTTTCAAACACAGATTTGATACCATTAAGGGGAAGCGCGAACTTCTCATTGAATTCTTTTATGTATGAGTGGAGGAATTCATTGGCAGCATCTATGGTCGTGATCCCTGCTAATCGTAATTCGATTGGCAGGCGCGACTGTAGTGTCTGGTTGAGGCGTTCTACGCGGCCTTTGGCCTGCGGGACACTGCTGGATTCCAGCTGAACACCAAGCTGCTTGCAGGCATAAGCGAATTGGGTATAGGTATCCTCATCAAGAGATGGGGAGTTTTTCTTTTTATAGGTAAATACCGTACGGCGGTCTGTGAAGATCCTGTAAGGGATGCCGTAGGTGGTCAGGATCTGGTGGAATACGTGATAGTAGCCCTTTAAGGTTTCCTGCGTGTCAAACCAGGCTCCGGTGACCCGGCCGGTAGCATCGTCAATAGCCAGGTGGAGGTGCCATACCTGCCCGGGGATCCATTCATAGGGAGTTGCGTCCATCTGCTGCAGTTCCCCAAAATAAGCACATCTTGGACGTCTTGAATGAGCATCTTCAACCGCTACGAGATTGGTTTGGAGCACAGCGGCTTCTTTCAGGCTGCAGGCACTTTTCTTTTTATCCTGAAGCTCCTTTTCCATACGCTTTTTCTTGGCCTTTGTAACTTTCGGAGAAAGAATATATTTACTTTCCAGGATCTTAGCTACAGAAGAAGGTGAGACGCAGATGTGTTCATGGGCCTCAAGGAGTTCTGAATAATGCTGGAAATTAGCATCAAAATATTTTGTAAGGTAGAGATCGATGATGCGATTGCGGGTCTCGTCAGGGATGCTGGTGGACGGTTTACGTCCCCTATTGCCATGGATAAAGAAAGCCTTTCCTTCTTTGCGGTATCCAGCCAGCATACGGTTGATATGGCGTTTGGTGCAGCCAAGGGTGAGGGCAGCCCTGTCCTTATTCCCATCCGGGTGATCTGCCAGAGATTTGATCACTTCGTATTTTTTCTGTTCATCCATTGTAAGTATTACCTTTCTGATAATGATTTCCTCCAATCTAAAATAGATAGAGGATATTTTACCACATCCGGGACATTTTCATATGTGGTATACTAGGACATTATCATAAATGGCTTATAGAGCTGGAAGAGTAGCAGAATATATTAATTGAAAAACAGATAACGGTATGTTATATTTGAACCAGGACAACCGTGTTGCAGGGTGGCTGACCTCTATTCTTACATAGAATGGGGGTGGTGCTGATGAAACATTTTGATTTTAAAGACTTAATGTCTTTTGGAATGTTTATTCTGGCATTACTGACATTCATTTATTTGATTTGTCACTGATGTTTTAGGCATAGAAAAACCACCCTCTAAACTTTGACCGGTTTCAGGGTGGCAATTCTATTACCATTTTGTCGAGGTCAACCCCTTGTGGGCGGTTGTTCCCTGTATTTATAATATAACATCCGAGAACAGAATATTCAAGTAAAATTTCAGGGGACGGGAGACTGTCCTCTTTTTAATTCCCGAAAGAACCGGGAGAAGGGAGAAAACCATGAGAAAATATATTGGAACAAAAATCACTGAAGCAGAACCCATGACAAGAGGAGACTATAATGTGTTCAGAGGCTGGACGATTCCGGAAAATGAGAATCCGGATGACGAAGGCTATCTGCTGAGATACCCGGACGGATACATTTCCTGGAGTCCGAAGACGATATTTGAGAAAGCGTATCGGGAATGCGACAGTATGCCATTTGGTCTTGCAATTGAAGCTCTGAAGAAAGGGAGGAAAGTGGCACGTAAAGGCTGGAACGGTAAAAACCAGCACATCGAGCTTGCCACGAATATCAGTTATATGACTGTTGACGGGAATGTTTATAACTGCGGGCATGAAGCAATCGGGAACGAAGCTATTGCATTTGTTGGAACGTCGGGTATCCAGATGGGCTGGCTTGCTTCACAGGCAGACATGCTGGCAGAGGACTGGGTATTTGCAGAGTAGGGGCGGGCAACCGTCCTCTTTTTATGCTGCGAAAACGCAGCGGAAAGGAGCACATATGAATATCAGCAAAGAATATATCTCAAACCAGAATACATACGCGGAGAACAATCCGGTAAATATTGTTATCCATAACACAGACAATTTTAACAAAGGCGCTGACGCGAAAGCGCACGCAAAAGCCCAGCATGACGGCAATTTCCAGGGCATGTCGGCGCATCTCTACGTAGACGATAAGAGCGCAGAACTTGCGGCGCCGTATAGCCGCGGTACCTGGCATGTCGGAGTAAACTACGGCGGCAAGCTGTTCGGCACCGTGAACAACCGTAACAGCGTAGCGATCGAAATGTGCGTTAATGCCGGTTACAACTACGAGAAAGCGTTCCAGAACACCGTAGAAGTGACGAAGCAGCTCATGAAGGAATTAAACATTCCGGCAAGCCGGGTATACTCACACTATGACGTCTGTGCGAAAAACTGCCCATCGCAGATTCGGGCGCGCGGTGACTGGGAGCGCTTTAAGAAGCTGATCGGCGCGTTTGACGAGAACATCTCAGGTGTGCAGATCGGTGACAGTAATGTGGAGGCTATTGCGAAGGTGGTCTACGGCGAGGCTGGCGTGATCGCAAGCCGGAACGGATTCCTCGGTGTTGCGCAGTGTATCCATGATATGCTGGAGAACGGTGGATATGGAAAGACCATCACGGAAGTCATGCGGAAAAACTATTCTGCTTACGGATCCAAGGCGACATCCGATGCCGCGCGGCAGGCGGTCTATGATGTATTCAAAAAGGATGTGCGGCGTTTCACGGACGCAAAAATACTTCAGTTTCGGAGTTTTACGAACTACTCTGACGGAAACGGGAAGATTGACAAAGACAAATGCGCAACACTGCTTGCAGAATACCAGTATCTCGGCAGTGACTCCAGCAGCAACAAATGGGGGCATCTGTACTTTGGACATAAAACGGACAAGCAGCCAGAACCGCTCAACAAACAGAACAGAGTGCAGTGCGGAAGCTTCAAGGAAAAGAAGAACGCCGAAAAGCTTGTTGCGCAGCTTAAAGCAGCTGGCTTTGATGCCATCATCAAGTCAGAGGATGGTCAGTACAAAGTACAGTGCGGCGCGTTTGATGTGCGGGCGAATGCGGAGAAACTGGTAAAGCGGCTGAAGGCAGCAGGGTTTGATGCAATCATTAAGAGTTGACAAAAGCGCGTGCACCATGTAAAATATATTTGTCTGGCAGGATAGATGCTTCCTGTCATGGTTCCGCCGGCTATCTGGCGGGCGCGGATTGAAATATTTACGGTTATTGTGTAGTGATGCAAAAAGGAAAGAGGGCTATTAAAGCCCTTTTTTCTATGCGTTCTTTCCATCGCCATAGCATTTGTAAAATGCATCCACGAGCTGGGCAGCCTCTTCGGGGGAGAGTTTATCGTAGATATTGCCGGGAATCCTTGCGAAATTTGCACGGAAAGTATCCCCGAATTCACCGATTCTACTGAATTTTTTCACCTGTTCCAGTTTGTACATTTCACCAGCCTCTTCCAGTGACATTTCTCCGGATTCAAGTGCATCGATCCCCTCATTCGTCAGAATGCCTTTGATAACTTCTTCTCCAACTTCTCCGATGCCATTGATAATCATAATCTTCCTCCTTATCTTCCGATATATTCTTTGTTTGCCGCGTCCACATCATCATATCTTTCGCAGACATATTCGTTTGTTACAAGGTCAACGTAACCGCATTTGTAGGAGCCTTTAAAACGTCCGTTTCCAGTAAAGCAGGAGATTGAGAGGTATTCTCTTTTAGTTTCGCCCTTCTCCCATGTTTTAGACTGCACCTCGCGGTCGATGCCGAGGTTGATATGATAATCATTATACATCATATCTTCAAGATTTACTTTCAGTTTTTCGATTAAGTTTTCTTCCATTTCTTTCGCTTCCTTCCATGCTTTTTTAAGACCAGAGGAAATTGTCATACCGGCTTTCTTAACCAGTTCCCATGCTCTTTTCATTATAGCCGATAAATTATATTTTTTCATTACTTTTTCCTCCGTTCCTTTGATGATTATATTATAAACCAATAATGGTTTAAAGTCAAGTAAAAAATAAACTTTTTTTGGATTATTTTTATTGACTTTTTCTCTCTCTGGAATTACAATAAAGAAAAGGGGGAATAGTGAAATGCTAACATATAAAATAGATGTAATAGAAGCGTTGAAAGAATCTGGCTACAATAGCACCAGGATACTGAAAGAAAATATACTTAGCCAATCAGCCATGCAGAAACTGAGAAAAGGCGAAATGATAGGCATTAAGACTTTGGGGCAGCTCTGTGAGTTGCTGGATATGCAGCCTGGCAATATAATTAAGTACGTCGATAATAAACCATAAAAAGTTTAAAATAAGCATTGACAATAAACCAAAAAAAGTTTATAATGTAATTGTCAAGAGGGAAACCGAGTGACAATAGCCGGGCAAGCGGGGAAAGGAGCAGAACATGAACGATATGAACATGACAGAAGTTGCGAGATTATTGTTAGGATTAAGAGCTGCAGGATGGACAGAAAAGGAAATCAATGATTTCATTCTTTTCATCGAGACGGGAGAAGAGCAGTATAAACCGAAACAAAAAGAAAGGGCTGAGTAATCAGCTAAGGGCAAACAGGGAGGGCGGGCTTGCCACCGCTCCCCGTCAAAAAAATTATAACAGAAAAAGACATATAAATCAAATAAAATTGAAGAGTGGTTGCCAAAAGCGGATTTTTATGCTATTTTAGAAGAAGCACAGGACAGAAAAACTATCCTGTGCTTTTTATATGGTACGGTGATACGGAGGACCAGACGGAGAGATCAGCGCCTCCATGCGCTACCTTTCCCAGCGTTATGCGATGCCGGACCGTCAGACAATGGGCGTTTTGACTGACATCGGAACGGAAGAGTCAGCACGTGCATGATGGAAGTGAAGGACGCGCTGCTTCTGAAAAAGAATACGAGGTCGGTATATGTGCTGCTTACGAAAGGGATGCGAGGTCAGTATACGTGCTGCTTACGAAAGGAATGCAGGGGCAGCGTACGTGCTGCTTCTGAAAAGGGATACAGGGTCAGCACACGCATTATTTCCGGAAAAAGACGTCCAGCTCGAAGGGCGGAGAGTACCAGCTTCCATTCGGACGGGATATTTCCGGCGCCTGAGAGGGGAGAGAGCAGCGTTCTTTTGTTATGCGTACCGGTCTTTCGCGGTGATAGATGATACGTTCAAAGATAGTTTTCAGATAGCGGTTTTTCAGTGCGGCGGAGATATCCGGATTTTTCAGGGCGGCGAGCGCGTCTGAAAATCGCAGAGATTTTCTGTCGTGATGGTTTTCCGTCGATACAGATTTCTGTGCGAGTGTAAGAGCAGTTTCTGTTTCCGAACGTTCTTTTTGAAGTTTATCCTTTAGTGTCTGAAAGATATGCTCCGGCATCTGTTTATCAGAATATGTTTCCCACAGGTGCAGCTCTTTTTTCTCCAGAGTATCAAGCTTATTTTCAAGGTGTTTGATAAGAGCTGTGTGGGTTTGACGGGAACTTTTCACCGGGGGATCTGCCTTTACTGTGAAATCTGCAATGCATTTTCTCATAATCTCACAGATGCAGTCTATCATCTCTTCATGGCGGACAGAGCCGCTGTGACAATGTGTCTGATCATCACAGATCAACCGCGGGGCGGAGCGGTCTTTGTACGTGTGCAGGGACATAGCGCGTCCGCAGCGGCAGAAGAGCAGGCTGGCGAGCGGATTGCGTACAGTGACATCTGACTTTGCGCGGGGATTCCTGCCGTGTTTTTTCTGCGCGGCTTCAAACAATTCATCCGAAATGATGGGGGTATGTTTTCCGTCAAAAGTCAGATATTGCTCAGATGTGGGACGCGTTTTAAGAACCTCCTGATTTTCTACGACATTTACGGTTTTGCGCCGGTTCCACCGAACTTTTCCGATATAGTGGACATTTTGAAGCATATCGCGAAGGGCGGCGGGAGACCAGTGAACGCCCTTCGGAGGGGCGATGCCGAGTGCATCAAGATAGTCTGCGATGCGCACAATTCCCATATCCTTATTCACGTAGAGGTCGAAAATCATGCGCACAACCTCCGCCTGGGCATTGTTTTCCGCCAGCGTGGGACATTTTTTCTTTTCGACGGTAACAAACACCTTATCGTACCCATAGGGTGGGATGGAGCCGATATAATTTCCTTCCTGAACGGAGGCTAACCGTCCGCGCGCCTGGATTTTCTTGAAATATTCCAGATATTCGTTGCCACGCTTTAGCTCGCGCTCGAAAATATCGCGGTCATATTCGTCCTGCAGGTCATACGTTTTCTGCGGTGTGATTACCTTCGTATTTGTGTAGCGCAATAGCTTGATGAGCCGTCCGGCGTCCTCAAGGTCGCCGCGGCTGAGACGCTGTACCTCCACCACCAGAACAGCTTTAATTCGCGTATCTTCGATGCTTTTTAAGAGCCGCAGCAGCTCCGGACGCCCGTCTATCGTCTCGGAGGAGGCAATTTCGCGAAAAATGTGATTCTCCGGGATTTTACCGGTGAGGTGCTTTTCGGCATAATCGCGCAGAATCCGCTCGTGCTTCTTAAGAACCTCCTCCACGGAAAGACAGGGGTCATCCGAGCGTGATTTGCGCAGGTATTCGAATATCTCGTCAGAATGAAAGTCGTGCCACATAAAAATCCCCGGCTGATTCGAAAGCTTACATTAGTTTATTTTTTTCTTTTGCAAGCTATGAATCATCCGGGAATTTTTATTCATCTTCGTCAAATTCCAGCACGGCGATATTGAAACGTCCGGTGTTCTTTATCTCTACCACCCGGCCGCGGTCCGTTTTCAGCCGCTCGCCGGCGCCGTATGGGCGGGACATTCCGATCGCGTGCTCGATCATGTAGCTGTACAGCCGCGTGGTCAGATATTCCTTGACTGTCACGATCTGCCCGACCGTCAGCATATCGCCGTTATCCTCTATAGAAAATTCCATCCGTCTCATAAAGCAACCTCCATTTCTGACTCCTGCAATGGCTCTATATTATCACAATTTGTCCGGGATTTCCATGTGATTTTTAAATGTGATCAGATGTATGTCCGGGAATAGTTATTGTTCACACCAGCCTCAAACACTTGCTGGTTAAGGCGTGAGAACATGATTCAGGTGTGAGCAAATCCCATTCGCGAAGCGAATTTTAAATGGATTTGTGAAAGTTACTGAGAACGGAGTGAACAGTAACTGGGAATATTTCCCTCTTTACTTTTCGAACATATGTTTTATAATATGATTAGAACAAATAAAAGGAGTCCACAAGGATGCGTACACAGCTAACCGATCCGTCCTATTTCCCGGAATCCATGACGGTCGTTCCGGTTATTGTATCTTTTGATAAATGCGGCAATATGATTCCTCTGTACATCGGCGTTCACGGGGAATCCTTTAAGGTGCTGTCAAGCTATCAGAGCAGCAGCCCGCGCTTCCAGGAATATAAGCAGTTTCAATGCCGCGTGGAGGATCATGGCGTTACCAGGCAGGTCGAGCTTACCTATCATCCCGGCGAGAGCTTCTGGACGATCCCAAAGCTTAAATGGTACCATTAAACTTTTTTAAATTTCCATTAAACTTTTTTAAATTTCCTGTTGCATTTTTCAGGCGGAGTGGTATAATGAATTATAGATTTTGGGGCATTAGCACAGCTGGGAGCGCGCCACGTTCGCAATGTGGAGGTCACGGGTTCGAATCCCGTATGCTCCAGGAGAGAGATCCGAACTCAGATGATGGGTTCGGATTTTTTTGCGATTATGGCTTTTATGAAGCTGCAGGAAGAAATTGGATGCAGTGCGGATGAAAAAAGGCAACTGGTACAATCCGTCAGACATAGGATGACAGGGGTGATATTGTGGAAGAAAACATAAAAATATTGCATCTGGAGAATTGCACTGCCAGAATCCATTATTCGGAGCTGACGGAGGAGGAATGCGAAAAGCAAATCGATCGTCTGAAGAGGGCGACAGCGGAATTTTTGCAGCAGGCGGAGACAGAGCTTATGCGGAAGCAGGAAGATTTACACGAGAAGAAAAGCGCTGATATCCATCAATGCTGAGCGGATGAACTGGCGCACTTTGAAATGGTTGCTACGATCATTCACCAGCTCACCAGAAACCTGTCGATGGAGGAGATTGAGAATTCCGGGCTTGGTCCGTATTATATCGATCACACCATTTCCATCTGGCCGCAGGCAGCGGGCGGCGTTCCTTTTAACGCCTGCGAATTCCAGGCGAAGGGCGATCCGATCACGGATCTGCATGAGAACATGGCGGCAGAGCAGAAGGCGCGCTCCACGTATGATAACATTCTGCGCGTCGTGCGCAACATGCCGGAGGTGGCGGACCCGATCCGATTCCTGCGTGCACGCGAGGTGGTGCATTACCAGAGATTCGGTGAAGCACTGCGCCTTGTGCAGGATAAGCTGGACAGCAGAAACTTCTATGCATTCAACTTAAGCTTCGATCAGCCGGCATCATGCCCGGACTGCGGGGATTGAATATGGAAAAGAAGCTGGCAGGAACACTGAGCTGTGATAATTTCAGCGGTATTTCCGGGAATATGGAGATGCTTTTGCACAGGATAAGGACGGGAAAGCCGGAGGCATACGCGATGATCTACGGGAAGCAAAAGACGGATTGCATCTGCGGAAATGTATTGTTTTATCCGCTCTGGGGCGGTACGCTTGTGACGGCGGAGATTGCCGGCCTTCCGGTGAAGGAAGGCGTCTGCGGTGGAAATTTTTTTGGATTTCATATCCATGAGGGAAGCGCCTGCAAAGGGACGGAGGAAGATCCGTTTGCGGATGTCGGTGGACATTTTAATCCGGGAAAGTGCAGTCATCCGTTTCATGCGGGCGACCTGCCGCCGCTTTTGGAAAATAACGGATATGCGCTGTCCGTCTTTTTTACCGATCGTTTCACGCCGGAGGAAGTCGTTGGCCGCACGGTGATCGTCCATGATATGCCGGATGATTTCCGGACGCAGCCTTCCGGGGATTCCGGTGCGAAAATGGCATGCGGGGAAATCAGAGAATACTAGAAAATGTAAAGCGGGGAGCGCTGTCGTCTAAGTCGGCGCTCCCATTTTTATAACGTTTTGTGTTTGGGCGAGGCGAAAAGAATGGGTATAAATATGGAAAATCAGCGGATAAGCTCCGGGATGCGGGACCGGACGGGAAAAGAGATATTCACGCATGATATCGTCAGTGCATATGAAATGAGCCAGCGGGAGTGGAGGGTGAATGAGGTGGTATTTGAATACGGCTGTTTTAAGCTGCGGCAGGAAAACCGGGTGGATGCATTTCTTTGCAGTTACCTGCCGGAGCATCTGGAGGTGATTCCGTAAAAGTTTCTGGAGGTGATTCCGTAAAAGTTTTCGTTGTATCTGCTGTCCGATTGTGCTAAAATTTACGGAAGAACAGAGAAATGGTTTTGGAAAAGTAAGGAGAGATCCATGGCAACAGCAAAGAAGAAAAAGGTGCGGAGCATGGCAAAATCAGCGGGAACCGCCGCGAAGCAGGTGTTTCATTATTACGATTACAATCTGCTGGCAAGTATCATTCTGCTGACCTGTTTTGGTCTGGTTATGTTATACAGTACAAGCGCATATTCGGCGCAGATTGACTTTGGCGACGGTATGTACTATTTTAAAAGGCAGGCGGCGATCAGTGCGGCGTGTTTTGTGGCAGTGCTGATCTTTTCACAGATTGATTATCATGTTTATGCGAAATTTGCCGGGCTGCTCTATGTGGTGGCGAATATCCTGCTATTTATCACAAAATTTGTAGGAACGGAAATCTACGGTGCAAAGCGCTGGATCTATATTGGTTCGCTTTCGATCCAGCCCGCCGAGATAGCCAAGCTTGCGGTTATCTTATTCCTGTCGGTGCTGATTGTTAAGATGGGGAAGAATATGAAAACCATGAAAGCGTTCTGGATCGTGCTTGGATGCGGCGCGCTTAGCTCAGCGCTCACGTTGTTTTTTACGGATAATCTCAGTACGGCGATCATTATTGCCGGAATTACGGTAGGGATGCTGTTTATTGTTTTCCCGAAGAAAACGCCGTTTATTGTCGGTGCAGTGATTGTGGCAGTGGGGGTAGTCGCCGTGATCATGTACGCGCAGACGCTGAGCGGAAGCGAAAATTTCCGTCTGCGCCGTGTTATTGCATGGCTTGATCCGGAGGCGAATTCCAGCCTTGGCGGTTATCAGATCATGCAGGGGCTTTACGCGATCGGTTCCGGGGGTGTGTTTGGAAAGGGGCTTGGAAACAGCCTGCAGAAGCTTGACTATGTTCCGGAAGCGCAGAACGATATGATCCTCACGATCATCTGCGAGGAGCTGGGAATTTTCGGTGCGGTGGTGCTGTCCATGCTGTTTGCTTTCATGCTGTACCGCCTGTTGTTTATCGCGCAGAACGCGCCAGATCTTCTGGGTTCGCTGATCGCGTCCGGTATCTTTATCCACATTGCGCTGCAGGTGGTGCTCAACATCGCCGTTGTCACAAACGCAATCCCGACGACGGGCATCACGCTGCCGTTCGTCAGCTATGGAGGCACGTCCATTGTGTTCCTGATGGCAGAGATGACGATGGCGCTGAGCGTATCAAAGCAGATTAAATTTAAAGATAACGACAGTGAGCCGGCATAAAGAACGGGCACCCATCGCGGGCGCCCGTTTTGCGATTATTTTGCGGCGTTCTCGGCAAATTCCGTCGTTACCAGATTTTCGTAGGGAACGCGCCCGGAAAGCTCTCCTGCGGTGTCGAGGATATCCTGCAGGAGCGTGAAGCTCTCTTCTTCAAATATTAGATTTTCTTTCCAGGTATCCTGTTCGGCGTAGCGTGTGACAATCGCGGTGATGGTCTCCAGGTCGCTGTCCGGGAACTGCGGAGCGATAACCCCGGCAATCTCTGCCGGTGTGTGGCTGTTTACGTAATCCATGCCCTTTTGCAGCGCGTTCGTGAAGCCCTGGATGATGTCGGGATGCTCCTCCATATAGCTGGATTTTGCGCTGTAGGAGGTGTAGGGGACATAGCCGGAATCGACACCGAGAGAGGCGACGACGTAACCGACTCCTTCTTTTTCAAGTGCAGTTGCGGAAGGCTCAAACTCTATCGTGAAATCTCCCTGCCCGCCGGAGAATGCGGCAGCGGTGGAGCCGAAGTCGATGCTCTGGTCGATGGTAAGATCTGCGAGCGGATCAATGTCGTGCTGCTTTAGGATATATTCAAATACCATTTCCGGCATACCGCCCTTTCTTCCGCCAAGCACCTTTGCGCCCTTCAGATCGTTCCAGTCAAAGTCCGGCATTTCTTTCCTTGCCACCAGGAAGTTTCCGGCGCGCTGTGTAAGCTGTGCGAAGTTTACCACATAATCGTTTGCCCCCTGGTTGTAGGCATAGATTGTTGTCTCGCTTCCCATAAAGCCGATCTCGGCATCGCCGGAAAGGACGGCGGTCATCACCTTGTCGGCGCCGAAGCCGCACACCAGCTCCAGGTCGATGCCTTCTTCAGCAAAATAGCCAAGCTCGATGGCAGCGTACTGCGGCGCGTAGAAGATGGAATGCGCCACCTCGTTCAGGGTGACTTTCTGCAGGGATGCTTCCGTTTCCGCAGCGCACGCCGGAAACGGAAGGGCTGCGGTCAGAAGAGAGGCGCAAAGAAGCGCAGTCAGTTTTCTTTTCATAAATAAACTCCGTGAATTTACTCGTCAGAGTTAATATATGCAGGGAGCAAAATGATGTGAGGGAACATTTATTTTCGCGAGTACCGAACCAAGCGAATGTGCCGCCCACAAAAATCTCTGATCCATAGCATACTTGCCTGGAACGGCGGCTGAAAGTAAACACATAATAAAAAGGACTGCCGCCTAAGCAGCAGTCCTCCAAAACCATCTTAAAAATCCCCTTACTCAATCGGTTCAAAATCAGCCACACCGTGCTTGCAGAGCGGGCAGATGAAATCATCAGGGAGCGTGTCGCCCTCGTAGATGTATCCGCAAACCTTGCAGACAAAGCCCTTCTTGCCCTCAGTCTGTGGCTTCGGCTTTACATTTTTCTGATAGTAGGTGTACGACATGGTTTCCTTATCGGACATCACGCGCGCCTCGGTTACGCGGCAGATGAACATGCCGTGTGTGTCGAGATCTACATAGGATTCCACCTCAAGCGACATAAACGCGTTGATGTAACGCGGCAGGAAAGCGAGACCGTTATCGGAGTAGAGCGGTGCAAAGCCCTCAAACTTGTCTGTGGTTCTTCCGGTCTGGAAGCCGAAGCGCTGGAAGATCTCGAACGGCGCTTCCACGGACAGGCAGTTTACGTTCATCTTACCGGTCTGTTTGATCACATGGTGCGAATAATTCTGTTTATTAATATTTACCGCTACACGGTTCGGCGTATCTGTGAGCTGTGTTACGGTATTTACGATCAGACCATTGTCCTTCTTGCCGTCGTTGCTGGTGACAACGTAAAGACCATAGCCGATCTTGAAGAGTGCAGTCATATCGTTCTTGTTTGCCTTTTCCGGCGACTGCGCGATGTAGTCCTTGCAAAGCTCTGCAGCCAGTGCGTCGAGGGCTTCTTTTGTCTCTGCCTTTACGGAAGACTTGATTGTAACCTCAGTGTTTGCGTAGGTGAGCTTTTTGCATTTTTCGAGCATACCCTTCATCACCTTAGTTGCGAGCGGCGCCCAGGTACCGTTCTGGATAAAAGCAACCGTGCGGTTCTGGAAGTTGCGCTCTGTCAGATGGTCGATAAACTCACGCATAAACGGGAAAATCTCCGCGTTGTAGGTGGTGGTGGCGAGCACCAGCTTCCCGTAACGGAACGCGTCGGCCACTGCCTGCGCCATATCTGTGCGCGCAAGATCGTGTACGATCACCTTCGGGCAGCCCTCGTCCGCCATTTTTGCAGCGAGAAGTTCAACCGCTTTCTTTGTATTTCCGTAAACGGAGGTGTAGGCGATTACGATGCCCTCGCTCTCTACCTTGTAGGAGGACCAGGTATCGTAAAGACCGATATAATGTCCAAGGTTTTCCGTCAGCACCGGTCCGTGCAGCGGGCAGATAATCTGGATGTCCAGAGTGCCGGCAACCTTTAAAAGGTTCTGCACCTGTGCGCCGTATTTGCCGACGATGCCGATGTAGTAGCGGCGCGCCTCGTCGTCCCACGGCTCGTCCACGTCGTTTGCGCCGAATTTTCCGAAGCCGTCAGCGGAGAAAAGAACCTTTTCCGTGCTGTCGTAGGTCACCATAACCTCCGGCCAGTGAACCATCGGGGCGAATACAAAGGTGAGCAGGTGCTTACCGAGCGAGAGCGTGCCGCCGTTTTCTACGGTGTGTCTCTTTACAGATTCGTCCAGGTCAAAGAACTGATCCATCATCGCAAAGGTTTTTACGTTCGCAACTACGGTCGTGTCCGGGTATGCTTTCAGAAAATTGGCAATATTTGCGGAATGATCCGGCTCCATATGCTGGATAACGAGATAGTCCGGCTTTCTGCCATCCAGAACAGCGGCAATGTTGTCCAGCCATTCGTGGGTAAAATGGATATCGACGGTATCCATAACGGCAACCTTTTCATCGAGAATAACGTATGAATTGTATGCCATGCCATTTGGTACGACGTACTGGCCTTCAAAAAGATCAACCTTGTGATCATTTACGCCAACGTAACGGATGTCGTTCGTGATTTTCATAAGAGGTCCTCCATTTGTTAGTATTTAAAATTCGTTTTCATTATAATATAGCATTTTTAAAAAAGCAACGGAAATGTGACAGCTTCTGCAGGCGGTTGTAACAAGGCAGTATTGCAGGCAGTTAACAGCCGGCTTCCGCCAGGTATGCCTTCAAAGCTTTTGCAAGCTGGTCCGGACAGGAGGTGGGACGCATCCCGCAGGGTACGCCATCCAAGCGGCGGATAACGTCGTGGATCTCCATACCCTCCACAAGCTTGCCGATACCGGTGGTGTTTCCGTTGCAGCCGCCGATAAAGTGAACATTTTTCAGATGATTATCCTCCACCTCAAATTCTACTGCGGAGGAGCAGACGCCGCTGTTTTTGTGTACGTAGGTGTTGTTATTTTTTGTAAGTTTTCCCATTGTAAGTATTCCATCCTTTCTGGTAAGATATTCTTGATTTTCAATATATGGTATCATATTTTTGCAAAAAAAGCCACTGTAACATGCATATTTTGAAGGTTGCTAACAGGGGCGGATTCGTGTTATAATATCCACGTTGACAAGGTGAAGCGTGAAACTGACGAGAAAGAAGTGAAGAAATGCGGGACGTTTTAGACGTACATACACATACGCTGGCGAGTGGACATGCCTACAACACGATCTGGGAGATGGCGAGTAGCGCGCGGAAGAAAGGGCTTGCGCTCCTTGGCATTACGGATCATGCGCCGCAGATGCCGGGAAGCTGTCATGATTTTTATTTTTCCAATCTGAAGGTGGTGCCGCGCACGCTGGAGGGTATCACGGTGCTGCAGGGAGTGGAGCTGAACATCATGGATTATGAGGGAAAGGTGGATTTGCCGGAGAATATCCTGCGCGAGATGGATGTGGTGATCGCGAGCCTGCATACGCCGTGCATCCAGCCGGGCACAAGGAAAGAAAACACAGACGCATACATCGGCGCGATGAAAAATCCTTACATCAACATCATTGGACATCCCGACGACGGGCGCTATGAGATAGATTATGAGCGGCTGGTGGCAGCGGCGAAGGAGACGGGTGTTCTGCTGGAGATCAACAATAATTCTCTGAACCCGGACGGTTTCCGACAGAATGCAGAGCCGAATGACCGGGAGATTTTGAGACTGTGCAAGGAACAGCAGGTTCCGGTGATCCTGGGGAGCGACGCACATGTGGCGACGGACATCGGACGCCATGAGCGGTGCGTAAGACTGTTGGAGGAGCTGGATTTTCCGGAGGAGCTGGTGGCGAACCGCAGCGTGGAAGCGCTGATGCAGCATATTAATTATGGAAAACGCGATGGAATATCAGTGGAGGGAAAAAGATGAGCAAAACAATCAGAACGGAAGCAGTAGATCATCTGTTTGAGGCGGTGCTTCAGTTAAAGAACAAAGAAGAATGCTATCTGTTTTTTGAGGACGTCTGCACGGTCAATGAGCTGCTGTCGCTGTCACAGCGCTTTGAGGTGGCGCGGATGCTGACGCAGAACAAAACCTACCTGGAGATCGCGGAGCAGACAGGGGCTTCCACGGCCACGATCAGCCGTGTAAACCGCTCTCTGAACTACGGAAGCGACGGATATCGGATGGTGTTCAGTCGCCTGGAAGAGAATCAATAAGTTTTTCGATGATCTGCTTTTTTACGTAGACATCAAAGCTCAGCAGGCAGAGGAAGGAGAAGAGGCGCAAAGCATCGGCTCCTTCCTCCGGTGCGTCCGCAAATGTGGACATTGCTGTCTGATAGTCTGCGAGCAGATCCTCTTTCATATGCGCCATCTGTCCCTTTTCCATGCTGAATACCTCGCGGTAAAGGGATTCGATGTTTAAGCCGTCCTGGTTTTTAAAATATTTTTTTGCCAGCGGGTTGAGCAGCGACTGGATGTCGGTGATCGAGAGAAAACCTTTAAAATAATAAATAAAGATTAAAATCAACACATGCTCCTTGGAGTATTTCTTTTTGTCCGGCGCCGGCAGCAGACGGTTTTTGGCGTAATTATTGATCATGGTCTTGGTGAGTATCTTGTCTTCCGGGTAGCGCTTTGCGGCGGAGAGCTGGGCGTCCATAAAGGTTGTCACCTGATCCATGTATAAGTCAATATTCGGAATATCATCCGGTTTAATGTAGTCCATATGGGAAAGGCTGTCCAGAATGCTCTGGAGCATATTGTCTGGGTTAATCGTCATAATCACGTATCCCTCCTTCTGGACTACATTATACAGTTTTTAAAACTACATGACAAGTATAAAATAAATTTTCGGAGGAAAAATGAGTACATATGATCATTTAAACGATATGCAGCGGGAGGCGGTCCTTCACACGGAAGGTCCGCTTTTGATACTGGCGGGCGCAGGAAGCGGCAAAACGCGGGTTCTTACGCATCGCATTGCATACTTAATAGAAGAAAAAGGGGTGAAACCGTGGAATATCCTGGCGATCACCTTCACAAATAAGGCGGCGGGCGAAATGCGCGAGCGCGTGGATAAGCTGGCGGGACCGGAGGCGGGCAGCGTCTGGGTGTCCACCTTCCATTCGCTGTGCGTGCGCATTCTGAGGCGTTTTATCGACCGGCTCGGCTACGAGAATAATTTTACGATCTACGACACGGACGATCAGAAATCGTTGATGAAGGATATCTGCAAGAAGCTGAATATTGATACAAAGATGTTAAAGGAACGCTCCATTCTTGCGGCGATTTCTTCAGCAAAAAATGAGCTGATCTCGGAGACGGCGTTTGAAAAGCAGAATTTCGGGGACTTCAAGGGGCAACGGATCGCTGCGGCATATGTGGAGTATCAGGCGCAGCTAAAGCGCAACAACGCGCTCGATTTTGACGACCTTCTGGTGAAAACAGTGGAGCTTTTCCGGAACCATGAGGATGTGCTGGCGTATTATCAGGATCGTTTCCGTTATATCATGGTGGACGAGTACCAGGACACAAATACAGCGCAGTTTCAGCTCATCAGTCTGTTGGCGGCAAAATACCGGAATCTTTGCGTGGTCGGCGACGACGATCAGTCGATTTACAAGTTCCGTGGGGCAAATATCCGCAATATTCTCGACTTTGAGACGGTGTTCGACGATGCGAAGGTGATCAAGCTGGAGCAGAATTACCGCTCCACGCAGCATATTCTCGACGCGGCGAATAATGTTATCAAAAATAACGTGGGCAGAAAAGAAAAGTCCCTCTGGACGGAGAATGAGGAGGGCAGCCTCATTAAGGTAAAGCAGTTTCCAAACGCCTTCGACGAAGCGGAATTTGTTGCTGAAAATATCGCCGGGCAGGTGCGCCGCGGCGAGGCGCAGTATGGGGATTTTGCCGTTCTTTACCGCACGAACGCGCAGTCGCGTCTGTTTGAGGAAAAATTTCTGATGGCGAATATTCCCTATAAGATCGTTGGCGGGGTAAATTTCTACGCCAGGAAGGAAATCAAGGACCTGCTCTGTTACCTGAAAACCGTGGACAATGCCCGCGATGATCTTGCGGTGCGCCGCATCATCAACGTTCCGCGCAGGGGAATCGGTGCGGCGACGCTGACAAAGGTGCAGACCTATGCGATGGATCAGGACATCAGCTTTTATGAGGCGCTGGAACAGGCGCAGGAGATCCCGGGAATGGCGCGCAGCAGTGGGAAGCTGCAAGACTTTGTCACCTTTATACGGACGCTGCGCAGCCAGGCGGAGTTCCTGAGTGTGAATGATCTGCTTTCTCAGATTATCGAGTCGACCGGCTACGTGAAGGAGCTGGAGGCGGAGGATACGGACGAGGCGCGCGCTCGCATTGAGAATATTGACGAGCTGATCTCGAAAGTTGTTACCTACGAGGAGAGCACCGGCGATCCGACTTTGAGTGGCTTTCTGGAGGAAGTAGCGCTGGTGGCGGATATCGACAGCCTTGATGAAAATGAGAGCCGGGTGGTGCTGATGACGCTGCACAGCGCGAAGGGGCTGGAATTTCCGAACGTTTACCTGACCGGACTGGAGGAAGGGCTTTTCCCAAGTCATGTGGGGTTTGATGAGGACCCGGAGGCGCTGGAGGAGGAGCGGCGTCTCTGCTATGTCGGCATCACGCGCGCGATGAAGCATCTGACGCTTACCTGTGCGCGGATGCGCATGACGCGCGGCGAGACGCATATGAGCGCGATCTCGCGTTTCCTGCGGGAGATTCCGCAGGAACTGCTGGAGACGAACCGGAAACCGGCGGGAGCAAAGGAGCCGTCAGATGGTCAGGCGCCAGAGCGGGGAAGGGGCTTTAAAAAGCCGGAGCCTCCCGCAGATTCACCTTATATGCAGGCAAAGCGGGCGTTCCATAGCAAGGCGTTTGACGCGAACCAGTTTAAGGTGACGAAGGCGGATCATCTTGATTACGGCGTCGGCGACACGGTCAGACATATCAAATTCGGCACCGGTGTGGTAGAAAATATCACGGACGGCGGCAAGGACTACGAGGTGACTGTGAATTTTGAGCGCTGCGGCGTGAAAAAAATGTTTGCGGCATTTGCAAAGTTGCAGAAATTGTAAATTTAGTATGGTAAAGACAGACGTTTTGTGTTATACTATGGAAAAATACGAAATGAACTCTAAGAAAGGATGTGCAGGACATGAACAAGTGGGAAGATTTATTGGCAGTAATCCAGAAAAAAGAAGATGAGAAAGCAAAAAATACAGTGCTGTGGATTTTGGCGATCATCGGTGCGGTAGCAGCAGTTGCAGGCATCGCAGTTGCAGTTTACAAATATCTTACGCCGGATTATCTGGAAGACTTTGACGATGACTTCGACGACGATTTCGACGATTACTTCGAAGACGAGCTGGAAGAGGAAGAAGAAAAAGAAGAAGCTCCGGAAGAAGAAAAAGAGGAAGACGAGGAAGAAGAAATCTTCGTGGACGAAGAGGAAAAACCGGCTGCAGAAGAATAAATGCCGGCAAGAAAAAGAAATGAGAGAGCCGCCGCATATATTGCGGCGGTTATTTTTTGGAGGAAAGCGTATGAAAAAGGGACAGATCCTGGAAGGGAAAATCAGTGAAATCTTATTCCCGAATAAGGGCGTGACGGTGATTGAAGGGGAGGAAAAGCCAGTCATCGTAAAAAACGGCGTTGCCGGGCAGCGGGTGCGGCTCGCGGTCAACAAAATCCGCAAGGGAAAGGCGGAAGGGCGCATTTTGGAAATTCTGGAAAAAGCGCCGCAGGAGATAGAACCGCAGTGTCCGCATTTTGCAGACTGTGGCGGCTGCACGTACCAGAACCTTCCCTATGAGGAGCAGATTGCCATGAAAGCGCAGCAGGTGAAAAAGCTGCTCGACGACGTGTGCCCGGAATACGAGTTTGAGGGAATCCTTGGCAGTCCGGAGCAGTTTGGCTATCGCAACAAAATGGAATTCTCCTTCGGGGATGAATATTTTGACGGACCGTTGGCACTCGGTATGCATAAACGCGGGAGCTTCTATGATATCGTGACGGTCTCGGACTGCCGCATTGTGGACGAAAATTTCCGTAGGATTCTGGCGTGCGTGCTGGCGTATTTTCGGGAAAATCCGGCACCGTTTTATCATAAGCTGAAACATACCGGCTATCTGCGCCACCTGCTGGTGCGCAAGGCGAAGAAGACCGGGGAGATTCTGATCGATCTCGTGACAACCTCGCAGACGGAAAGCCTTGGTGCGCGGATGGAGCAGAAAGCGGCGGAAGATTGTGATGCGCTGACTGGTGAGGTGGCAGAGGAAAGCCTGCTGCGCGGATTGTCGGAGCAGCTGTGTGCGCTTGACCTTGACGGGACGATCGCGGGCATCCTGCACACGGTAAACGACAGCCTTGCCGATATCATCAAAAGCGACCGGACGGATGTCCTATATGGAAAAGATTTTTTCTACGAGGAGCTTCTGGGACTGCGCTTTAAGATATCGCCGTTTTCCTTTTTCCAGACGAACTCCCTGGGCGCGGAGGTGCTCTATGAAAAAGTACGCTCCTACGTGGGTGAGACAAAGGATAAAACGATTTTTGACCTTTACTCCGGCACCGGAACCATCGCGCAGATTCTTGCTCCGGTGGCAAAAAAAGTGGTCGGCATAGAAATCGTGGAGGAAGCGGTGGAGGCGGCAAAAGAAAACGCAGCCGCAAACGGTCTCAATAATTGCGAATTCCTGGCAGGCGATGTACTGAAAACTATCGACTCCGTGGAGGAAAAGCCGGACATCATCGTACTTGATCCGCCGCGCGACGGCATCCATCCGAAGGCGCTGGAAAAGATAATAGCCTTTGACGTGGATAAGATTGTTTATATTTCGTGTAAGCCGACCAGCCTTGCAAGAGACCTTGTGATATTGCAGGAGAAGGGGTATCGGCTGGAAAAAGGGTGTTGTGTTGATTTGTTTCCGGGGACGGAGCATGTGGAGAC
>NZ_JBKXTT010000008.1:0-22672 GCF_047017445.1 Marvinbryantia sp.
TTCCCTATCTGGTGGTACGTCGCCCCGACTATTGTGAACACGTTTTTGGAGCAGTATGATTTGTCCGGAAAGACGATTATTCCATTGGCAACTTCTGGCAGCAGCGGTATGGGGAACACAAACAAGGAACTGGCGGTTTCCTGCCCAGGAGCAGAATTAAAGGAAGGTAAGAGATTCCCTGCGGATGCAAGTGCGGAAGAACTGAAAGCATGGGCAGAAGGATTCGGGATTTAAAGAAAAGACTGATAAACTTATCAATATAGACCCATAAAGTTATCTTTCATGACAACGAATAATAAGAAATCTATGGTAACATCCTACCCGTAGTGGTAAATTATTCTACAGGAAAGGGTGCGAAGCATGGAAAATGAAGTATATGAAAAAGACTACGGAGAGGAATTCCGGGAACGAAGTGATAAGTCAGAGAGAAAGGATTTTCTGGACACATTAATGGAGGTTGGGTTCTTTCAGAAGTACCAGGAAGAAATGGATAAAATCCCAAAGCGTGTGGTTCCTAAAGAAAAAGCGGATTATGAATACCTGCTTGGGGAGTGTGATGCTTACGTCCGGCAGTTCGGAGGAAGAATCCGGGGCGAGGTG
This sequence comes from Marvinbryantia sp., assembly GCF_047017445.1. Classification (NCBI taxonomy): domain Bacteria; kingdom Bacillati; phylum Bacillota; class Clostridia; order Lachnospirales; family Lachnospiraceae; genus Marvinbryantia; species Marvinbryantia sp. Next base: position 601 of record NZ_JBKXTT010000008.1, read on the forward strand.
GATTACCAGAAATGGCAGGCAACCATTGATTTATACTTGAAGCATTTTGAGTTCTGTGATCGGGAGGCATTAACACTGCTAAAGGAGATCGCAGAGCGGGCGGAGAATGTGACATTTTCGACGAAAGATGGGATGCTAAGGATGTCGGTGTTCATTGGGTATTTTGATGAGGTGTATTAATGTGTGAAAGCATCTGTCAGTGTGGACTTGCGGATGCTTTTTTCTCACAGATATGGTATGCTGTTAGCAGTATATCAACTTGGAGGTACGGAGCATGGACGATCAGCAGAATACATTGACTTATGAAATCATCAAGGCGGCTGTTGCCGGGGAGAAATGGGCAACAGAAAAGATTATGGCGTATTACGATGATTATATGACAGAGCTTGCCACAGTGAAAGAAAGGCAGCCCGACGGCAGTGTAAGAACTTATGTGGATAAGGACTTGAAGCAGGAGATTGCATTGAAGCTGCTGGAAGAAATACCGAACTTCCCGATGGAGGAAGCGGAGGGGATTGCAGGAGGGGAAACTGAGACGGAGAAATAAAACTTATATATAGTAGAAATCCGGCTCATGCAGAAATCAGAATACATAAAATTTGTGTGTTTCTTGGACGAACGGTTCATACTCATGGAAAAATAAAAGGGTGGGGTAAACTTCTGAAAAAGAAGCCCCCACCTTTTCGCATAACTAAGAGGGTGTCAGAACTTTTCCCCAAAACGGAAAATGAGGTTGTACCTTTTCGCAAAAGAGGAAATACTGGTGGTTTGCGTACCATAAATTATTACAATGCACCAGTAGCTGTCTGTGCATTGAAAGAGATGTGGAAAATATCAAACTCGTATGCTATACTGGATGCTGAAACAAAGGAACAAACGTGAAGAATATATAGAGGTAAAAATGGACGAAAAAGATAATGTGACAGAACAGTTAAAAGAACTTATTTTTGTATATGGGTTTAATAAGAATACGCTTTCCAGATATTTAGAATTGCCCGTAGATCGTGTAGAAAATCTGGCACAAGGGGATATCGATTTTTTGCCAGATGAACCGACATATCGTTTTCAGATATTCAATAAAATCATGTTTCTCTATGCAAGTGCAACAAAGGATAAAGATTTAAAACTAAGGGCATTTTTACAAGTGCTTATTTCAGAACATAAATTATCAAAACAGACAATTGCTAAAATGGCAGATGTCGAAATAAAAGATATTGAAAAATTCTTATCCTATCCGCCCCAAAAGATAGCGGCGGAAGTTAAGTATAAGATAGCAGTTACAGTTATGGCCTTACGGTTTTTCTTAAAAGATTGTGAATCAAAACTGTAATTTTCCAGTTTATAGGAGAGCAATTGCGAATTATTAAAATAAAAGATGGAAAGGAAATGAAACCATTGGTTTGGTTGGCGGAATGAGTTGGGAGAGTACGGTATCGTACTATCAGATTATTAATGAAACAATTAATGATATTTATATCGAAGGAGAGTAATATTGAAAATATTGGTTAGTTCCTGTGTGATGGGTAAAAACTGTAAATATAATGGTGGTAATAATTGCAACTCAAGAGTTATGGAATTTTTAAAGGATAAAGAAGTAATTGAAATTTGTCCAGAATTGTTGGCCGATTTGCCAATTCCCCGGCCATCGGCAGAATTAGTGGACGGAGTTGTAATGAGTATAGACGGAGAAAATGTTGATAAAGAATACCGTCATGCTGTTGAATTGGCAATGCGAGAGATTGGAAACGTGGATATTGATTTGGTAATTCTCCAGTCAAGAAGTCCTACCTGTGGTGTGAATCAGATTTATGATGGGAGTTTTACAGGCAGACTGATTAAGGGGCAAGGTTTGTTTGCTCAAGCATTGATTAAAGCCGGATATAAAGTTGTGGATGCTGAAGATTTTTAGAAAGTCATTATTGTCCTGGGTTCTTAGCAAAGAGCAGATCTACGAAGCAGTCTGGAAAGCGGACCCGGAGCATTGTGGGGCGGCGGTGGCGAATGTGGTGTATTCGCTCAGACGGAAGATCGGAGATGGGTACATAGAAACGGTGGTCGGGAGCGGGTATCGGTTTGTGGAATGAAATTATAGAAATATTGCACTGGTCAACAAATTGTAAAATAACAGGGTGGGGTAAACTTCTGAAAAAGAAGCCCCCACCTTTTCGCATAACTAAGAGAGTGTCCAAACTTTACCGCAAAACAGAAAATGCGGTTGTACCTTTTCGCAAAAGAGGATTTGTGCTGATAAAACTCCCCTGAAATAGCTCAAGTGAGCTGATTTCGGGGGAGTTTAAATACGGATCATTTTAATGGTAAAGATATTTTGATGGTTAGCCCGTGAGGGGGGTTTTTCAAAAAATGAAGTTTTCCATGATGGGCTTTTACAATCTGCTGTACAATTTTATGCCCCAGGCCGTGATCTGCACCGTTGTTTTCCTCTTGGGTGCTGGAGATGGACACGCCACTATTCAGCAATGCCATACGTGAGTCACTTATTCCACATCCTGTATCACTGATTTCAAAATAACAACTGTCAACATCCACTCCAACACAAAGTGTGATCTTACACCCATTGGGGTTGTGTACGATGCTATTGCCTATGAGGTTGCTTAACATCCGGTAAAGCAAGGAATCATCACCATTTAGAAAAATGGGCTTGTCTGGGCTATCCTCTATTATTTCAATTTCATATTGTTCCGGCAACTCATTCAAAAATTCGCTTGCAACCTGCCGGGTTAATTCTACGGCATTGATCGTTTTTTTCTTTAAGGCATACATGGAGTATTCCAGTTTAGTAGTTAAATTCAGGTCTGTAATAAGCGCCCGCAGTTTTTCACTCTTTTGCCGTATTGCCGTTGCCTGTTTCCGCGTGGAAAGAGGTAAGTTGGAATTATCTTCGATTTCACAGGCATAACCAAATATAATAGAAAGTGGTGTGCGAATATCATGGGAAATTCCCCGTATCCATTCAGCACGGGTGTTGTCTTTTTTAATCAGATATTCGCCAGCACGATTTAGTCCGGCGTTTATTTCAGCCAATTCGCCCTTTTCTTCCAAATGGAACTCTTTTCCCTGTGAAAGCGATTGAATACCGTTTAAGATAGGTTCCATTGATTTTTCTACCCGATGTGCGTTGCGTACAAACAAATAAACCATCAAGAGAATATTGATAATGAACGCAATGCCAATCCCGATACATAGCGGCCATACATAAGCCGTATTTGTTGAAATGTAGTGGTTGAGAACACTTCCGGGGACAAAACCGATTACCAATAGCCCGTCAGACCGTTTCCAGATGTTCACAGGATAATCGTCCAGATACCAACGGCTGAACATGGCTATATCTGTTGCGGTGTATGATCGCGGTAATTCTTCCGGCAGGCCATCTTCCCATATAACGGTGCCGCCATCATTTAGGATCATAGCCCAGGCATCAGCATGGTGTAATATTTCAAGGGCCTGCGTATCCGCGCTTAGTTTTCCGTCCTCAACAACAATATGGTTGGAAAAATCCTCGATTGGGAAATTGGAATCTGCGACACCATTGAGATATGCAATAATGAAGAACATCCCCACCAATAGCAAATTAACGGCAAAAAAGAGGGCTATGATTCCGATGGTAGAAAATATATAGCGGCGAAAAAAACGTTCTACGGCATTCATCATTTCGCCCCCTTAATATTAAGCCGATAACCCACACCCTTAATTGTTACAAGCGAAACTGGCTTTGAAGGATTTTCTTCAATCTTTTCCCGCAGATGGCGGATATGAGTGGATAGTGTGCTTTCATATCCCTGCCAGAATTCACCACATACTGCTCCACACAAGGAACCTGTTGTTACAATACGCCCTGCATTTTCAGCAAGTTTTTCTAATAGCGTTAATTCCTTTCCTGTCAGTGGGAATTGATTTTCGCCGCGCTGGACTTCGGCCTTTTCAAGATCAACCACAGCAGCCTCTAAATATATTTTTCGTTCTTTCTGTGGATATGTCCGGTTCAGAATTACCTGTACTCGTAGTAACAGTTCTTTTGGGTGAAATGGTTTTACCAGATAATCATCAGCGCCAACTTCTAATCCTGCTACTCGATCTTCAGCCTCACCACGGGCTGTCAGCAGGAGAACTGGAATATTACTTGTTTCCCGTACCTCTTTTAACACGGACAATCCATCAATCCCTGGCATCATTATGTCAAGAATTATCATATCTGGCTGCCGTTCTTTCCATATCTTTAATGCTTCTCTGCCCGAAGATGCAGTTAAAATATTAAAAAACCCGGCACGTTCAAAAATAGACTGTATCATTTCCAATAAATCAATTTCATCATCCACAACAAGGATTACTTTGTCATTCATGTGACACCTCCTCGCGCTTATTATAACTCAAGAAAACGTTCTTGACTATTTTATTGCCAAAATCTCAGAGAAAAATCAGAGTTGCCTCAGAGTTATCTCAAAGTTGGTATGCTATGCTGAATGTGAAAACAAAAGGAGGCATACGAACATGAGCGAATATATTATTGAAACTCACAATTTGACAAAAAGATACGGAAACCAGGTGAGTGTTTCCAATTTGAATATTCATGTAAAGCAAGGCAGGATTTATGGCCTGCTGGGACGCAACGGTGCGGGCAAGACCACCACCATGAGAATGTTGTTGGGATTAACAGCCCCTACCTCCGGTGAAGTTAAAATTTTCGGACGACCTATGCAGGGTAACGAAAACAAAATCCTTCCTCGTATTGGATGTTTGATTGAATCGCCTGGTTTCTATCCGAACCTGACCGCAACGGAGAACTTGAGAATTTTTGCGGAGCTGCGGGGAATTAACAAGCCGAATTATATCAAGGGCGCATTGGAACTTGTCAATTTACCGTACCGGGATAAAAAGCTCTTTTCTGAATACTCCCTCGGCATGAAGCAGCGGCTTGCAATCGCACTGGCTGTCATGCATGAACCGGAAGTACTCATACTGGATGAGCCGATCAACGGCCTTGATCCTATCGGCATTGCGGAAGTACGGTCGTTTATCCGGGAGCTGTGTGATGCCAGAGGTAAGACCATTCTGATATCCAGCCATATCCTTTCAGAAATTTCTCTACTGGCAGATGACATTGGAATTATTGACCGTGGTGTTTTGCTGGAAGAAGAAAGTCTGAAAGAATTGGAGGCAAAGAACGCAAAGTTTGTTCACTTCATCGTTTCGGATGCAAGTAAGGCTGCACAGATTATCAGCAAGCTGTTCCAAACTAAAAATATGCAGATTGCTGATAGTTACAATCTGTATCTGTATGATACAACTTTGCCAGTAGCAAAGATTAACCGCGCCCTTATGGAGAATGGTATTGACATTAAGGAAGCGCATCTCTGTGAGGATACTTTGGAGGATTACTTCAAAAAGATTACAGGGGGTGAGGGGATTGCTTAAACTGATTAAATGCGAATTTTGGAAGCTAAAGCGCAAACATTTTGTGTCTTTTGTGGTTTTCGCAGCCCTGCTTTTCCCTATTCCCTTTACAGCACTGGTATTAGCCGGGAGTGTCGGAAATTTTACGGGATTTGATGCTGTTTTTGGACTACTCGTAACATTGGGAGAGCCTGTCATGCTGCCTATCGTTTTAGGAATTGTGGCGGCCATGCTGTTTTTTATGGAGCGTGATAACGATACATTAAAAAATTTACACACAATTCCTGTTTCCCCAGTGAAAATTGCGAGTGCTAAAATTGCCGTTCTTTTTATTTTGGGTTTGATTTACTCATTGGCAACTCTGCTGTCTTCTATGGCCGGAGGACTAATGGCTGGGAGCGAATTAGTAAACATTGGTGAGAAGATATGGATTTCTGTTGTTACCAGCGTGTTATATACAGCCAGCACATTGCCAGTTGTCATTATAATCGTTGGGCTTAACCGTTCTTATATCTTTTCAATTATATTGACATTCTTTTACACCATGTTTGATTATATGCTGGCGTATGGAGGGCAATTTGCATCGGAAGAACCAGCCATGAAGCTGATATCCAACATATTCCCTGCACCCACTATTTACCGTTGGCAGGCAGCACAATTTGTTTCACCAGACTCTCCGGCATATTCAGTCATAGAGCCATATTTCCTGCCGCTATGGATGGTTGTCCTGATTGTCTTTATCATCGGTGCAATATCTTATCTGGCTATCATAAAGATTTACAGCAAGCATGAAAGTTGAGGTGAAAGCAATGCTAAAAATCGCAAAAACAGAGTTTTATAAATTAAAGAGGTATTCTGTTGTCTGGATCGGTGTTGCCACGATGCTAACGGTTGTTCTGCTTACCCGCTTTATGGCAACTGCATCGGATGGGGCGGTTCATACCCTTGAATATTTTTCAAACAGTGTGATCTGGAATAACTTTAGTCTGATTTTTCCGGCGACCATTACCCTGATTGCTGGTTATATCATCGAAAGAGAACGTGTAGACGACACGTTAAAAAACATTATGACGATTCCGATACCGTTTCGGAAATTGCTGGCGGGCAAATTGATTGCCGTTGGCGGATTGGCGATTATTCTGGCCGCCATCGAATTTGTTTTTACCATGATTGTATTTTTTATAAGTCGCTTTCCGGGCTTCTCTTTTGCAGGGATGATACTGGCCCTTGTTAGGATGATTGGAATGAACCTCTTTGTGTATGTGGCTGTTCTTCCGATTATTGTATTTACCGGGCAGCACGCAGGCAGCTTTATGGCGGGGGTTGGATTTTCTTTCTTTTATGGATTTGTAGGAACATTTGCATCTGGTCATGGTCTTGGTAATATTTATCCCGTTACTGCGGGATTAGGGCTTATTAATTACCAGAGTGGTGAAACGACTGCCTACAATATATTTTTAAGCGCCGGAATACTGCTGCTTATGTTTGCTATAAGTACTGCTATGCTTTTATTTGCTGAAAATAAAGCATCTACAACAAAAACAAATCAAAAGGTCAAAAAAACCGCTAAAAATAAGCGGTAAAATTAAGGAGGGCTAATATGAAATCGAAAAAATTGTGGCTTGGTATTGGTGCAGTAGTCTTAATCGTGCTGTGTATGGGGGTAGCTTTCCTGGCTACGCAGGGAAAAACCGACTACTATACGCAGATCGACAATCGTTGGGTAACAGAAATTGATCCACATGGTGCGATGAACTACGAATACAATCTGGATGCCTACGATGAAACCGGAAAAGAACGGGATATTACATTTGAAACAAGTAAAGTCCTGACCGATGGTGCGTATCTTTGCCTGAAAGTGGCACCGATTCGTGGTGTAGTAACCTGGGCAGAAGTACAGTATGACGAACTTCCGGAAGCAGTACAAGCTGTATATTCAAAGTAGTAATTTACAAGGAGAACGAAATTGAAGAAAATACTTATTGTGGACGATAATATGGATTTTTTGCGGATATTGTCATCCGCTTTGCAAAAGCGATTCCAAACCTATGAGTCTATGGGTGTGGCTGATGCCTTGAAAATTCTTGAGTCTGTTACTGTTGATGCAATATGTTCTGATTTTAATATGAGGGACGGCACAGGGCTGGAGCTTCTTATAAAATTACGCCAGAAGGGTGTGAAAGTTCCATTTTTACTTATGTCTGGCGATGATGATACTCGTCTAAGAAATGAGGCACAAGCCTGTGGAGCGGTGTTTTGCTGTAAAACGGACTATGACCTGATTGCCAGAATTAACGAAATGGTAGGTTGATTTGGCATCTTACAGCAGTAAACTGTTAGTGAAGGAGTTGAAAATGAACAATCTTATAATTGAAACAAGTAATTTGTGTAAATGTTATGGAGTGAACATGGTAGTAAGTCATGTAAATATTCATGTTCAAAAAGGAAGCATTTATGGATTGCTTGGACGAAATGGTGCAGGCAAAACATCAATAATGAAAATGATGTTGGGGTTGACTCCAATAACAGATGGAAACATTACGATGTTTGGAATGCAATTTCCTGCGAATAAGGCAGAAATTTTGCGAAGGGTTGGAGTAATGATTGAAACACCGGGATTTTATCCTAACCTGACAGCTACGGAAAATTTGCAGATTCTTTCAAGTTTGCGTGATGTCACAGACAAGAATGCCATTCAGAAAAGTTTGGAATTGGTTGGTTTGCCATACAAGGATAAGAAAATGTTCTCCGAATATTCGCTTGGTATGAAACAACGGCTTGGCATTGCAGCGTCTATAGTACATGATCCCGAACTTTTAATACTCGATGAACCCACAAACGGCCTTGACCCTATCGGAATTGCAGAAATGCGTTCTTTCATTCGGGAACTGTGCAGTACCAAAGGAAAAACAGTTTTGATTTCCAGTCATATTCTTTCTGAAATTGCTATGCTGGCCGATGATGTTGGCATCATAGACCGCGGTGTACTGCTGGAAGAAGAAAGTTTGAAAGAACTGGAAAAAAAGAATGCAAAATATGTTCAGTTTTCCGTATCGGATGCTGGAAAGGCTGCACAAATCATTGATGGTGCATTTAAAATAAAAAGTATGAAAATTGTGGACAAAAACACTCTTTATCTGTATGATATGTCATTTCCAGTGGCAATGATTAACCGTACTCTTGTTGAAGCTGGCATTGATGTAAGCGAAGCGCATCTCTGTGAAAATACATTGGAGGATTACTTCAAGAAAATAACAGGAGGTGAGGGGATTGCTTAAAGTCTATTTAAACGAATTACGAAAAGTAAAGAGACAGAAAACAGTGCGAATGATCATGTTGGTTGGCGTACTTATGCCTACGTTTTCTTTTGCACTTTGTTTGCATAATGGATATCGTTTCCGCAACCTTGTAGGAATGAATATTTTATTAGGTAATTTCCTTGTTGCCCCCTTTTTGTTTTCCATTATTCTGGTAATGCTTTTTTCGATGGAGGAACAGAACGATACTTTGAAAACAATACTTGTGACTGCCGTACCAAAGTCCAAAATTCTTCTGTCAAAGATTGAAGTAGCATTTACGTTTGTGCTGATTTTTTCAATCATAAACTGTCTATATACATTCGCAGGCGGCATATTTTTGGGAATGTCGTCTGCCTTTGTATTAAAAGCATTGAAAGCACTTTTTATTACTGTAATAGCTGCCGTTTGTGGAACAGCGCCAGTATTGTTGGTAATTGTTGTGTTCCATAAAAAGCATCTTATTGCGTTGATTTTAGCAAATTGCTTTGTGCTTATAGATTTCCTCTTTGTTTGGCAGTTGACAATGCTTAATTGTCTAAAATTGCATCTGCCTATTTGCATTGCGTACCGTATTACCTATCCATTGTCGATTGTTGAATATACTCCAAACTTACAATATGGTTTGGACGCTTTATACTATCCGGCATTTAGGGGAGAGTTTCTTCTGGTCATTGTAGTATGTATTTCAATGCTTGGAGGCATTTTAATTTATAATGGTCAGGAGGTGTAGCGAATGAAAAAACTCTATCTGGCGGAAATTTGCAAGATTAAAAGAATGAAAATGACATATGTTGCCTATATCGGCATTTTGTTTAGCATGATTATTTCTTCTGTTCAATTACTTGGGCGGATACAGGATGCAACTTTTGAACAGTTAGCAAGTATGTTTACATACAATAATGTATTGTTGGTTTTGCCTTTTTGTCTATCTCTTATTGGTGGATATATCATTGATAGAGAGTATACTCAGAACACGCAAAAGAATTTATTTACAATACCTGTTCGTTGGGGCCGTGTGATTAAAGCGAAAGTTTTAGTTGCGTTTAGTCTTTCGATATGGATAGGGCTGTTTTCGAACATTGTTTTGATACTGACTGGTATGGTTATGAATTGCTCACAAATAGCAATTACAGATATTTGGAAGATTGTCATTTCAAACTTTATTTCGCCTGTTTGTGTCCTTGTTGGAACCCTCCCTATTATCCTATGGTTTTCAAAAGCAAAGGGGAAGTATTTGTGGGGTGCCACATTATCATTGTTGCTTGGTGTATCAGGTGTTTTTGTTGCCAATGGAAGGGCTGTAAATTGGCACCCTATAACATACTGCTTTTCATTTATACAATGCGATTCAATATATACTACTGTGCTGAAGATACCATTTTCTTGCCTTGCAATAGTGCTTTATTTACTTCTGTCCGTCATTATTTATGTGTTCATGTATAGGAAGCAAGAATACCCTGTTTCATGAAGAAAATGCACTAGAGGAAACCATGCATATAAAAATGAAGTGATATGCAAGCAGGAATGGGGTGAATGAAATGGTAAATGTTTTAATGATTGAAGCAGATAAATCTCTCCTTCAAGATGTAGTGAAATATCTTTCTGATAATGTACAGTGTCAAGTTACAAAACTATCAGTGCCAGGAGAGCAAAGAAACATCCTCACCTTCCCCAATCTGGAAATCCGCATCAACGAACAGACTGTCTACCACAATGGCATTCCCATAGCTCTCACCCACTATGAGTTCTTTACCTTACTCTACCTAGCCCAACACCCATTCTGGGTTCTGTCAAAAGAGCAGATCTACGAAGCGGTCTGGAAAGCGGACTCGGAGCATTGCGGGGCGGCGGTGGCGAATGTGGTGTGTTCCCTTAGACGGAAGATCGGAGATGGGTACATAGAAACTGTGGTTGGGAGCGGGTATCGGTTTGTGAGGGAACCAGAATTATAGAAATAAGTAGTAATGAAATCATAAAATAGCAGGGTGAGGAAACTTCTGAAAAAGAAGTCCTCACCTTTTTGTATAACTAAGAGGATATCAGAATTTTAATACAAACCTTTCATTGACTGTAAGTGTTTTATAGATTCGCCTTGTGGTATGATATGGACAGAACCAAAGGAGGTAATGAAATGAAACCTATTCTTGAGATTGAATCTTTGAAAAAATATTATGGCAAAGCAAAAAGCCAGACAAAGGCATTAGACGGCATTACATTTCAGGTGATGCCGGGAGAGTTTTTGGGTATTATGGGAAGTAGCGGATCGGGCAAATCCACTTTACTGAATTGTATTGCCACTGTAATCCAGCCCAGCAGTGGCAGTATTATAATGAACGGTAGACAGATACAAACGCTCAAAGGGGCGGTTCTGGCTGACTATCGAGGAAAAGAGATTGGCTATCTGTTCCAGAACTTTGAGCTGCTTGATAATCTGACTGGGCGTGAAAACATTCTGCTTCCGCTATCTCTCCACGGTGTATCGGAAAAAGAAAGCAATAAGCGTTTGGAAAGGTTGGCTTCCTATTTGGAGGTAAAAGATGTCCTGAATAAATTCCCATCTCAGATGTCCGGTGGACAAAAACAGAGAATTGCCGCGGCCAGGGCATTGATTCTCAATCCAGGAATTATTCTCGCTGATGAGCCTACTGGTGCCTTGGATTCCAAAAATGCAAAGGCGCTGATGGAGAAACTTTCCGGACTAAATCAGGATGCAAATACTACGATTCTGATGGTAACGCATGACTCCAATGCAGCCAGTTACTGCAAGCGGATTCTGTTTATTCAGGATGGCATTATCTTCCATGAGCTTCGCCGGGATATCCCGAATGAATCCCAGCAGGAATTTTATTCCCGCATTTTGAAGGTAATGGCGCAGTTAGGAGGTGGCAGCGCAAATGTTCTTTAAGTTGATTTCCCGCAATAGCAAAAGAAACCGAAAGGAAAACGGTTTGTTCTTTAGCTCGCTGCTGGTTTCTATCATTGCTTTTTACATTATTCTGTCGTTGCCGAATCAGGATGTGATGATTTTTCTGGCTCAGATGGAAAGTGATGCAGTAGATAGATTGATGGCGATGATTCCTGTGTTTTTTGGAATGACCTTGTTTATTCTGTTTTTCCTCATTTACTACGCCAGTAAGTTTCAGTTAGAACGGCGCAGGCATGAACTTGGTGTATATTTGATGATGGGAATGCGCCGTATTAAACTGTTTGCAATGCTACTGGCAGAAGATTTACGGAACAGTGTTGTTTCTCTACTCATCGGATTACCTGTTGCGGTTTTGCTGTCAGAACTGATTAGCCTGATTACTGCCCGACTGGTGGGCCTTGGAATTGTCGGTCATCAAATATCCTTCTCCCTGAAAGCTGTACTATGGACAGCAGCAGGATTTCTCATGATTAAATTTGCAGCATTTTTAATTCTCAGCATCAGAATCAGTAGGCAGGAAATAGGCTCGTTGCTTGTTGATACACCGGATGGGGCTAAAAAACGATTACCTGCATTTTTCTATGCACTTTCGCTTTTGGGTGGTATTCTTTGCTTGATTGTAGCCTACACAATGGCTATTCATGGGGAAACATGGTCCGGGTTTGCAATGATGGGATTGACGGTTTTTCTTGGTATTTTAGGTACAATCGCTTTCTTTTGGGGCTTCCGGTCGGTGATTAGTGTTATTGTGAAATCTGGTAGAAAGGATCGTCAGCTTCATGTGTTTAATTTTCGTCAGATACAAGAAACTGTTGTCTACCGTTCCGGCACACTTGCGATCTGTTCTCTGCTTATTTTGACTGCTCTCTGCTGCTTCGGGGCTGGTGTAGGGATTTCCCGTTTCTACGGAGAGGCCGAGCAGCATGTTCTGGACTATACTTTTGAAGGTAATGAGGACAGTGCTGATACAGCAGCAATTCGGCAGACATTGTCTGAGTACCAATTAGACACTCAATTTTCTGATTTATTTGAGATGAAGGTAGGGCATATCAGCACAACTGATGACACGGACAATGCTTTCCAGATGGAAGCGGTCATGTCTGCTCTGCGTGAAATGCAGCCTTCTGAAGACAGAGATGTTCTTCTTAACAATCTTGGCTATGCCACTTATCCGTATCTGATTTCTGCGAGCAGCTATAATCATCTCCTTTCTGCTGCCGGCCTACCAGAATTGGAATTGGACTCGGATGAAGCTGCTGTCTATATAGATAGCGAGTTTACCACTGATGAGCGGATAGCAATTTTACGCAGCATTCTTGAAAACAGGCCGAAAGCTTTTCTGGATGGAAAAACGATTTATCTCACGGGAACCGTGCAGACGACCAATTTGGTTACAGATCGTTCCATCACATTATCTTTTGCATTGATCCTACCGGATGAAGTGTTTGAATATTATACACAGGATGATTATAATATTTATCTCAATGGCGTTTTGGGAAAGAGCGCAGAAGAAAATACAAGCCTCATGTCCGCTATATCGGATATGAATAAAAAACTGGATGAAGTAGGCTTGCATTATGAAAGTTATCTGCAAAACATGGGAAGGCAGCTGTTTTATATGGTAGCAGCCAGTTACATTACCATTTACCTGGCGATTATCTTTCTGATTATTGCAAATACCATTATTGGTGTACAATTTCTCATCAGTCAACAGAAATCAAGCCGCCGTTACCGGACACTGATTCATTTAGGCGCTGCGTACCCTATTCTGTGCAAGTCTGCCAGAAAACAGATTAACTGGTACTTTGGTATTCCTGTTATTATGGCCGCTTTTAGCAGCCTGTTTGGAGTTCGTGCATTGCTTACCGGGATTTTGTCCTCTCGGGCAAAATCCAACTTGTCCGAAATGATGATTATTTCTGCCGCTATGATTTTGGTGCTTTGTGTGATAGAATATATTTATATCGCTGTTGTGAAACGAACAAGTGACCATTACCTTCTGACCCTGATGGTTCCAGAGCGCGAAGAATAGTATTGCAGATTATAAAGAAGAAAGGGGGAAAGTCCTATGAAACGTATTGCAGTTGTAGAAGATGAATTTCTCATGCGGGAAGAATTATCGGATATTCTGCGTAAGGCAGAATATCAAGTCGATGAAATCTGCGTATTTGAAGATGTGGCGGAACAGCTTTTGGAGCTTTCCCCTGATCTGATTCTTTTGGATTTGAATTTGCCGGGGACCAGTGGATTCCAGATTTGCCGGGAAGTGAAACAGAAAAGTTCCATTCCTGTTCTTGTGCTTACTTCTCGTGACCAACTCCGTGATGAATTACATGCACTGGATTTGGGAGCTGACGAATATCTGACCAAGCCATGTAGAAAAGAGCGGCTTTTGGCTCGTGTGTCTAACGTAATGAAGCGATACGAAGGCCGATCAAATTTGTTGGAAGGGGCCGGTTTTCTTTTAGATAGGCAAACATACACGCTATATATTCACAATAATTCTGTCATTCTCCCAAAGAATCAGGGAAAAATCCTTGAAGTGTTTTTAACACATGGCGATGAAATCGTTTCAAAGGAAGAATTGTGTCTGGCAATCTGGGGGACCACAGAATTTATTGATGAAAATGCGCTTCAGGTTAATTTGACACGGCTGAAAAAGACTATGGCAAATCTTATGATGTGTCAGCAGATTGTTCCTGTCCGTGGAATTGGCTATCGGCTCGTAGCGGAAGGTGCGCCATTATGAAGCGTGTCATTAAGTCACTCTTACAATATATCCCGTGGCTTCTGCTTTTGCTGGGGATCGATCTGTTTGCTGCATTACTCCTATGGCTCGCTGATGTGCAGGCGTTTTATGCCCTAATGATTGTGATTGTACTTGTTACGGTTCTTTTATTCACTTTGGTGTGCGGTGTACTTATCCATTTGGAACGAAAGAAGGAACAAGCATTTTTAACTTTCCTCCATAATCCAGATGAATACCATGAGGAATTACTGTTGGAAACCGTCAGCGTAGCACAAAGAGAATATATTCGTCAGCTTGGAAAAACTCTACGCGACAAACAACTTGCCTATACTGAGCTTCAAACACAATTAAGCGATTATGAAGAATATGTCGAGTCATGGGCGCATGAAACGAAAACGCCGCTTTCCTTATTGACATTGCTTCTTGACAACCGCAGAGATGAATTATCTCCTATTGTGAGTTTTAAGCTGGATTATATCCGAAACCGTATACAGGAATCGGTTGACCAGATGCTATTTTACGCGCGGGTAAAGAGTACGAGAAAAGATTACCTGTTCGAGCATATCTGTATACGAATGTGCATCGAAGATGTGCTGGATGATTACAGACCATTGCTGGATGAAAAACAGTTTCAGATTCAGTTCCGTTTGTCTGACGATACAGTTTATACTGACCGGAGAGGACCTTACTTTCTCCTCGGACAGATTATCGGCAATTCCATAAAATATTGTGGTGAGGGGCCGGAATTATGCTTTTCGTCTTTTCAAAGGGATGGCTGTTATGTGTTAAGTATCAAGGATAACGGAGTTGGCGTCCGAAGCTGCGACCTGCCTTATGTATTTGAAAAAGGTTTTACGGGTGATTCTGGCGAGGGCAGGAAGAAAGCTACAGGTATGGGATTGTATCTTGCAAAGGAAATTGCAGAGGGGTTAAATATAATCTTGAGCGCAAATTCTGAATGGGGCAATGGATTTGAGATGCAGGTTGCGTTCCCTGTAGTTGATGAGAATCCGTATTAACCAACAGACTATTTACCGCAATAATCATCCACCCCTCTGGGTTCTTTCACATTCCATGATTTACGAAGCGGTCTGGAAAGAGAACTCGGAGCATTGCGGGGCGACGGTGGCGAATGTGGTGTATTCCCTCAGACGGAAGATCGGAGATGGGTACATAGAAACGGTGGTTGGAAGCGGGTATAGGTTTGTGGGGTAAAAGAACGTCCCAGGGTAGCAATGTAGAATTGCTGCTTTGGGACGTTTTCATGTACTCTGATAAAAAATCAAGAAGAAATCTTTATGGAATCTTCAAAATTACCCTGTATGCTATCCATGAAATCACAAGAAAGGACTTGATTACATGGATATGATTTTGAAAACAACAAATCTTTGTAAAAACTTCAAAGGGCAGATGGCGGTAAACAATGTGTCGCTGAACATCCGGCGCAATTCGGTTTATGGTCTGTTGGGGCCGAATGGAGCTGGCAAATCTACGATCTTAAAAATGCTAACTGGCATTTTGCGCCCTACATCGGGAAGTGTTGAGTTTGACGGTCATCCGTGGAGACGGAATGATTTGGAGCATATCGGCGCATTGATTGAGATGCCTCCGCTTTACGAAAATCTGACTGCATACGAAAATCTCAAAGTGAGAACCACATTGCTTGGCTTGGATGATGCACGAATTAACGAGGTATTGCAAATTGTCCAGCTTATGAATACTGGCAAGAAGCGGGCAGGGCAGTTTTCGCTTGGTATGAAGCAGCGGCTTGGCATTGCAATTGCGCTGTTGAATAATCCGCAGCTCCTTATTTTGGATGAACCCACAAACGGCCTTGATCCATTAGGGATTGAGGAACTTCGTGAACTAATTCGTTCTTTTCCGGAAAAGGGAATTACCGTTATTTTATCCAGTCATATTCTTTCCGAGGTGCAGCAGACAGCAGACCATATCGGCATTATTGCGGGTGGTGTCTTAGGCTATGAGGGGAAACTTAATGCGAATGAAAATTTGGAACAGCTTTTTATGGACGTTGTGAAAAGCAATCACAGGGAGGGATAAAGTATGAATTACTTAAAATCAGAGTATTTGAAATTCAAAAGGACAATATCAAACAAGCTGCTTTTCATCATTCCGCTAATCACAGCTATTTTTGCATGGATAGTGGGCGGCTTTATCGGGTTTCAATATACAACGCTTTACTGGTGGTATGCGTTCCTACTTCCAGGAGCAATCGCAATCTTATGTTCCTTATCACACCGGAAAGAAGAAAGCGCGGGGAAATATTATTCTGTATTTTCTATGCCCTTGAACCTTTCAAAATTTGAAATGGCAAAAGGAATGATTTTGATTGAAAAGCTGCTTGTGGCAGGAGTATTTTTAGCATTGCTTATCTCAATCAGCAATATCATTTCCCCGGCAACAGCGGTATATTCTGTTCCGCAGAGTATAGCAGGCAGTATAGCGATTGTGATAGCGTCCGTCTGGCAAATCCCGTTGTGCCTGTACCTTGCGCGTAAAACAGGACTATTTGTACCGATAATGCTAAATACTGTACTTGGTATATTTCTTCCTATCCTGTTAGGAAACACAGCCGTTTGGTGGCTCATGCCGTATTGTTGGGCGGCGAAGCTGGCGGAGCCGCTTATGGGGATTGAATTAAATGGAACTTTTGCAGGAAATCCCGGCTTTTCTTGTACCATTTTTATCCCTGTCGCACTATCAATATTCTTATTTATTGCCTTATCTTTTGTAGACGCAAAGGACTTTGCAAAAGGAGGTAGATAAGATGGGGGTTCTGGGGACGGTTCGTTCCGAACTGATAAAAGTAAAGCATACGTCCTTTGGAGTAATTCATTTATGCGTACCTGTTCTTGGGGCGTTGCTGTTTATTGTTTATTATGTCCTATATGGAAACACAGCGGATTACAAAAAATTAAAAATGATATTAGAGCTTACGGCGACCATTTTCCCTTTGCTGATAAGTGTTGTTGTGAGCTTGAATGTTTTATTAGAAGAAAAGGCTTCACACTTTCAAATATTGCTTGGAGTGCCTAACCGGTATAAAGTTGTACTGATAAAATTAGCCGTTTTATATGGAGCAGGAATAACCGCGCTGTTTTGTCTGTTCCTTGTCTTTCTGCTTGGCGTTCATTTTTTGAGAATAGATGATACCATACAACTTAGTATGTTAGTCAAAGCAGCCGCAGGAATGGCCTTTTGCAATTTAATTATTTATGCGCTGCATTTATTCCTTAGCTTTCGGTTTGGACTGGGTATCTCATTGTTTTGGGGAGTATTTGAAAGCCTGCAATGTATTCTATACAGTAATATCGAATTAAAAGGTATAGGGCGATATATCCCCTTTGCATGGTCTATGAACTGGGTGCATGATGTTATGAACAACGTGCTGTCCATTCATGGGACAGAATGGATAGGAATTGCTGTATTGACAATAGGCGGTGTATTATTAACTTTATTATGGTTTTCTCATTGGGAGGGACGAAAAAATTATGAATAAAAACAAAAAAATAATTATATTTTTGCTGTTTACCTTTATCGTTTGTGTGGCTCTTGCAGGCTGTTCTTTACGGGACAGAATCGAAGAATATTCCAGTGACAAGGAACAATGCTATCTGAATACGGAAAACGTAACGCGTTTTTCCTATAAGGGTAACGATTACACGATTTTGGCAGATACCGTATCAAATGGTGGGCTTGGAGACTGGATTGGATATATCCGGCAGCTTGCCGCCATAGATGAGAGCGGAAAAATACTGCTGCAAGAAAATGTTGAAACGGCGACTTTTCAATCCTTAGCGGATTTGGCAGAGAAAGCACCGGAAGCCGCTTACATTATTCCTTTTCTCAATGTATATGCAGCTCCTAACGCAGACGATTATCTGATTGTAGATGTAAACGGAGGGTATCATAAAGCTGTTATCAGCGAGAATGTCAAAGGTAGCGATACTGTTTTTGATTTTAAGGAAACAGAAGAATCTATAAATGACAGCTTTGAAGTCAATCCGGAAAATGCGACACAGCTCCTTTGTGGCGAGACGGTTTATCAAGTAACGTCTGATATGGTATCAGATGATGAATTAGGCAGCTACATTGATATTCTTGCGGAAAGTGTTACATTCGATACAGAAACGAAAATGCCTTTGTCAAAGGAAGATTTAAGCAATATTGACTGGTACGGGGAAAATGCCGGACAGGGGCGAGAGTATTGGTTTTACACAGATGTCTATGAGATTTACGGAACCGATAAAGCGGAAGCGGTTGCAGTCAAGGTAAATAATAACTACTATATTGCAAAGCGGCAATGACAGCTTTCCTGCCCTTGTAGCTTGTGCTATACTAAAAAGGACAACGAAAGGAGACGACAATATGGCAGCGATCCTTATGATTGATGATGAACGGGCTATTTTAGAACTTGTCAAAAACGGGCTGCAAAAGGACGGGCATTTCGTGACCGCTTATACTTCTGCTGCACAGGTGCCACTTGATAAACTGAATAGGTACGACTTGATTATACTGGATATTATGATGCCGGATATAGATGGCTTTTCATATTGTGATAAAATCCGTTCCCTTGTGGACTGCCCTATTCTTTTTATGACAGCAAAGACAATGGAGCATGATATCACATTTGGGCTTGGTCTGGGTGCAGACGACTATCTGACAAAACCATTCCGTATTGCAGAATTGCGGGCGAGGGTAAACGCCCACTTACGACGTGAACACAGGGAACGACATACCGCACTTACTTTTGACCGGATAAAAATTGATTTATCTGCAAAAGAATTACGGGTAGATAACACGACCGTTGCCTTAACCAAAAGCGAATATCTGATTTGTGAATATCTTGCAAGGAACAAAGGACAGGTATTTTCAAAAGAACAGATTTACGAAGCGGTTTTCAGCTTAGAGGGCGACAGTGATAATTCTACAATTTCTACTCATATCAAGAATATCCGGTCAAAATTGAACAAACTGGATATTCAGCCGATAGCGACAGTCTGGGGGATTGGATATAAATGGGAATGAAGAAAACAACATCATTGAAAGCGTCTTTTTGGGAATTCTTATGTATGCTGCTGATTGGGCTAATAGGTGCAGTGGTGATACCATTCAGTCTTATTTTAGCAGGAACCAGTACGGGACTTATTACCTATGCAGATTATTCAGAACGCAGTGCAAAAAACATTGTTCCTGTTATTGCTACAACGCCGGATTTGACAGATGTGCAGCTTCCTATGGGCTGCAAGTATTTGGTGCTGGATAAGAATTATCAAGTGACAGAAACGACCTTAGAGAGCGACGATTTAGACCGAGCTATGGAATACGCAATATCCGGGAAGATAAATACAAACCTCAACAAACAGTATTTGCTTGTGACCCGCGAAAATGAATATGTGGTGCTGCAATATTACATCGGCTCACAATTTATAAATGAATGGCTTTATAAACATTTTCCTTCACCGGAAATTCTGCTTTATATTCTTATAGCAATCAACTGTATTGCGGTATGTGTGATATTGACAGCGAAGTTTGCAAAAAATATGCGGATGCAGCTCTCCCCGCTTTTTGAAGCAACAAGGCAGGTTGCCGAACAAAATCTTGATTTTGAAGTGGGACATTCAAAAATCAAAGAATTTGAGGACGTACTTTGTTCTTTTACTAATATGAAAGACAATCTGAAAATATCTTTAGAGAAGCAATGGCATGCGGAACAATTACAAAAAGAACAGATTGCAGCACTCGCTCACGACTTGAAAACACCTTTGACCGTCATTCAAGGAAATATTGATTTGATAAGTGAAACGGAATTGGATGCAGAGCAGAAATTATACGCTGGGTATATTACGGAAAGTTCGGAACAGATGCAGTCCTATATAAAGATATTGATTGACATATCCAGGGCAGCAGTTGGGTACCAGTTTCGGAAAGAAAAGGTGGACTTCCGCGAGTACATACGAAAATTAAATGTACAGATTGGATCTTTGTGTAAGATAAAAGGAATACATTTGCAGGAAAATATATTGTCCGTACCTCAAAGTTTAGAAATTGACGGTATGTTATTGGAACGTGCGATTATGAATATCGTAAATAATGCTTTGGATTATTCACCGCAGGGAGGGACAATTTATGTAGAAGTGTGTAATTTGGGAAGTAATACGCAAATTTCAATAGCGGATGAAGGCAATGGATTTTCTAAAGAAGCATTGAAACATGCTCATGAAAGATTTTTTATGGATGATCAAAGTCGCGGTTCAAAGATGCATTTTGGTATGGGATTGTATATCGCAGAATCTATTGTAAAACAGCACGGAGGAAATTTGATATTAGAGAATTCAAAACAAACACATGGGGCAAATGTGATTATAAAAATCCCATGTTAGTGGCATTACGGGCAGTAAGAAGAACACTGCCCGTTTTTTTGTGTAAATCTTTATGAAATCTTCAAAATTATCCAATAACATAATCTTAGATTATCACACCAGTTGCAATTGTGGTTAAAAAAAATTCGTTGTCACATTCTGTCGAACGATTTTCAAAATATTATACCATTCATAACTCATCCATAACTCGTTCATAAGTCGGTGTTTTATAATGGCAGATAACGAGAAAAACCAGCAGCAACAAGAAATTCTTGTCCTACTGGTTTCACTCAGAGTCTTTTGTATCGGACTCACTATGTTGAGAGAGGAACTGCTCGGCCATACAATCCACGGTGTTTAACATGAATTTCCGTTCCTTTGGATGGCATACCTGAAATTTCCCTATGAGATGCTTTACATCTAAGTCTTCATCGGAAAGTTCCGGGTGGAACAGGACATCGCCTGAAATTCCTAACCGCCTCACAATAGGGCAGAGGATTTCAAAGGAAGGGTTCATGGAACCATTCTCGATTTTCTGTATGGTTTTAATGGCTACATGGCATTGGTCCGCCAGTTCCTGTTGGGTAAGACTGCATGCCTGCCGTGCAGTGCGGATGCAGTTACCTAAATGTGTTGCTGTGTCTTTCGGCATAATCGTTCACCTCACCTATATTCTATCGTGCCGATTGGGGTTTTCATATTCCCTAATCGTACCGATAAGTATGCATGATAATACCGAAAATGAGAAACAGAAAAAATATTCTGTTCATATATAAATGAAAGTCCTGTTGGGAGGCCCAATAAAAAAAACGGCTTCTCGCAGCAGGGCTTATTCGTGTTTGCCATCTGTGGTTTGCCGTAAGGAGGAAACCATGGGTGGCATTATTTTTGTAAAAGGATACAGGCTCCGGCCGGGTGAACAGCGAAAAAAATCTTAGCTTGCGATGCGGAGTTTTCTACCCACGGACAGGCATTATATTGCGTGTTCAATACCTACAATAATACCTATAACGCATATTATTACCATATCTGGAACCATCACGTCAGGAAGCAATGGAAGCTCCCTGGCGTTTTTCTTTGTCGATTTCTGACGATATTCGCCGATTCCTATTGGAGCAGAGGTCCTCCGTGTTTGTTTCGTGCCTCTATTGAAAATATAGCCCGTGAAAAATTTTCTTAAAAAATTTCCGTTTTCATTTCCGATTTTGAAAAGCTGAATTGTTTTAGTTATTTAAAAGGAAAAAAGAAACATTTCTGCTGCCCGAAAAATTTTTTTGAAAAAATTTTGAAAAACCTTTCCGGTTTG